>JBOFDP010000094.1:0-33793 GCA_051647125.1 Chitinophagaceae bacterium
GAAATAGCGAAGTTGTAAAAGATATTTCTTTTTCTATTAAACAAGGGGAAATTTTTGGACTTTTAGGACCCAATGGGGCAGGGAAAACCACCACCTTAGAAATTATAGAAACCCTAAAATCAAAAACATCTGGTACTATTATCATAAATAGTATGAACATTGACCAATATCCTCAACAAATAAAACAAATTATTGGTGTACAATTACAATCTTGTAGTTTTTATCCTTCTCTTAATCTAATAGAACTATTACATTTATTTGCCGCTTTATACAATGTATCTATTAATGCCTTAGAAGTATTGGAAAAAGTAGACTTAGTCTCTAAAGCTCGTGCTAAATATAATCAGCTCAGTGGTGGACAAAAACAACGATTCTCTATTGCCACTACACTGCTCCATAAACCTAAAATCATATTTTTAGATGAACCTACCACAGGGTTAGACCCTCATGCAAGAAGAAGCCTCTGGCAACTTATACAACAAATTAGAAACGAAGGGGCTACCATTGTGCTAACAACCCACTATTTAGAAGAAGCAGAATTTCTTTGCGATACGGTAGGTATTATAGACCAAGGGAAAATTATTGCTATCAATACTCCTTCTCAACTTATAGACGACTTACTTTCTACAGGATTCAGTAGACCCGTTGAAGTGAAAAAAGCTTCCTTAGAAGATGTTTTTATTCGCCTTACAGGAAAATCATTAGTAGAAATATAATCGTATATCTATTCTATGAAATAACATAGTTTACCATTGCCAACTCATACTACCATACATGGTACGCAACGGCATGGGGTAATATTGTGTACTTTCATAATAGGTATTAAAGATATTTTCAATTCTAAATTTTAATGAGAGAATCTGTTTTTTTATAGGAAAATTATAGCCTATATAAACATTATGTATAAGATAATTTGGAGTAAAATAATCATTATCTGTACTTGTATATCGGATACCTACAAAATGAAGCAAATAACTAAATTCCAAATTACGCCAATGCAATAGATACCTTACATTCCATTTATAGAGAGGAATATAAGGAACTTGTTTTTTATAAGACCTATCATTATAAAAATTTTTAGCCACATATATAGCTGGTGAATAGGCATAATTGATAATAAGAGAATGTAACCAATAATTTTTTTTAAATGAAACCTCATTTGTAATTTCAGTACCATAAGACAATACAGTTTTCAAATTCTGTGGAGACCATATATAATTATACAATGGAAGCCATACTATCCAATTGTTAATATTCATGACATAAGCACTCACATCAGTTTTAAAGTTAAAGTATGTTAGAAAATCTTTTTTAAAACTCAAAGTTATATCTCCAGACACACCTCGTTCGGGCAACAAATTAGGATTCCCCCCCGGTTGCCAATATCTATCATTCAAGGATGGATAATGATAGTTGTATGCTACGCTACTTTTTAGATTAAATATATTTTTTACGATACCAATATCAATTCCAGTAGATGCTGTAGGCAAAAAATAAGAATTCACAACTTCCCCCATTATCTGCATATTCCAAACTATATTTTTTCTAATTTGATATACTCCACTTGATTGTAATACGACATCATGTTGACTAATATTTCTATCCACATAATTAGGTGATTTTATCGTAGTGAAAGTGTAGTTAAGATGATTATTTAATTTGAATTTTGGTGAAAATCTGTATTCATAATTTCCTTTTGCAATAATTGATGTTGATTGATTAAATTGCCGTGCATTTCCTGTTTCATAATTATTCCACTTTCTTGTATACAAATAGCTATCATACACATAGGCAAAGGTAGTTTTCCATCTATATTTGTATTGATTATCTTCTATCGAAATAAAAGAACGAACTGTATTATTGATAGATTGTTCATGAAATTGACTCACTACAATGATAGATTGCGGTAAATTTTTTAAATTATATCCATACCAAATACTAGAGGATAACAATAATGAAGAATGTATTTTGTAGTAAAACTCTTGCATAGCACCTACCAAATCATATGCAGCATCTTTTCTTCTTTCATAAAATGGCTCTTTCAAAAGTAGTTTATTGAGATAACGAAAATTATTATCAGAATGCTGATAATAAAGACGCGTTTTAAAATGAAAGTTTTTACTCTTTAAAATATTTAAAATCATCCCTCCTGTATAGGTATTATTAGAACCATATTCTCCAAGTATTTTTATACGATACAACGAATCAAAAGGTGTATTTTTGAGTTGTATCATACCTCCCAACGCACCCGTACCATTTTGTATATAGCTATTGCCATGTACAAAACCTACTGCATCTGTAAGTAATACAGGAATCTGTGAAAAGTCAAAATTGCCAAAATTGGTAGTACTCATATTTATATCATTCCACATTACTTGAGTATGACCAGAAGCCGTACCCCGAAAGGAAGCTAAAGCTACTCCTCCCTGCCCCTTACTATTAATATACATCACACTATTGTCACTCAATATATCAGATAAATTTTTAGTAATATTTAACTGAATCACTCGTTCATCTATACTTGTTTTTCGGCTTCCTACATTATCATTAGTTTTCAAAGACGAATGTACTGTTATATTTTCCATAATCACAGAACTGTCTTTTTCTTGAGCATAATTTTTACTCAAGAAAAAGACAGTTAAGAAACTATATAGGACAATACGCATCCACTAAAATATATAAAGATATTGAGGAATAATACCTGTCAAATAGTCTGTAATTTGTTCTCCTTGCTGATTAAATTCATACAATATACCTCGTTGAGAATAATCTAATGCATCACATATATATATCGTATGGTTACGAGAAATTCCCATGTTATACAACGTTTTTACTTTACCATCATACACAAACAAAGACTTTGAAGGAGCTAATGTATCATTGATAGATACTGCATAAATCCCATTCTCCCTGGTCGTATTGTCTCTAGCATTGAAAAATAAACTATCTTGTGTAAAATTAGATTCTAATCTTCCAGCCATCCCGCTAACCACCAAATTAGATAATGATATTTTTTTTAAAACCTCTTTAGTCTCCGAAGAAATACATACCAAATCAGAAGAAGTAAGTATCCACAAATTTTTATTTTTATCCACTATCAGCTTAGAACTTCCTATTCCTCCATATTCAATGGTTGTATTAAGTTTCAAATCAGATAAATCTATAATCCCTATTTGACTGCCCATATTGACAAAAAGTAAATTATCAACTTTCGCCATTTGTTTAGCACTCCTGGGAATATTAATCGATTGTACAATTTCATGTTTTGTAGTATTCAAAATATAAATAGCCGCATTGTACAAATCACTCACAGCTGCCAAACTGTCGCTAATGCTTGTAATGTATTGTGGACTATTCCTTGCAGCCAATGGATTCATAATAGTAGCTATGGATTTAAAATCCAATAAACTTAGCACCTCTATTTTTGTAGAAGCATTAAGCGTAACATATATTTCATTGCCTATCACGCTTATAGATTGAGCCACATCCCCCAAAGGACGACGATTAGTATTTCTAAATACATCATTTATCAATAATCCCATTGTATTATTCATCAAGACGGACAAAGAAGCCGTACCTCTACCAAAATTACCTTCATTAGCCAATAACAACTGATAAGGTTTTGAGAACGTAGGTGGATCTTTATCTATAAAATTATCTTCTTTCTGACATTGTGCAAAGTAAAACACGATAAATAATGCCATCATTAAGAATAAAAAATTTCGGCTTGCTATAAGTAAAATCCGTTTCATAATAATTAATTTGTTTTTTAAATAAAAATAATTTAAACCATTTATTCAAATACAACCAGCTAAAAACTACGAAAAGTAAATAAAATCAGTCTTCCGTGCACTAAAAACTCATACTCTACTTATCCGTTGCTTTTTTCCCGAAGCAAAGAATATTTTTTAACAAAATTTTGGCAGGTCTTCTGGCTTCCTTCCCCTTATCAAAGCCTTCCCGTCTTTTAATACAGTGACTTTTTGATTTTGATAAGCTTTTTTGAAGGTTACAGCTGCGGGTACAGCTCCGAAATCTAATCGGATTCCCTTTTCATAGTTTATAAATCTATAATGATTATGATTATAAAACTAACCAAACTTTGTTCAATTGCAAATTAATAGCAATTTTTTTATATCTTCAGTTATTTTTTATGCACAAGTTTTACACCATAAGAGTTGAAATAGGATGAAGAAACTATTTTATAAAAAATATTTTTTATAATTAAAAAAAACAGTTATTTTTGCACAAGTTTTTTATGAAAATATTCCTCCTTAGCTCAGTTGGTTAGAGCATTTGACTGTTAATCAAAGGGTCGCTGGTTCAAGTCCAGCAGGGGGAGCAAAAGCAAACTTTTTTTAAAGTTTGCTTTTTTATTATAAAATCTGTAAATTTGTTCCAAATTATTTCATCATTATTAGGAATATGATTTCCAATATATATCTTCTTTTTAACACATTACACATCATAGGATTTGTTTGTTGGTTTGGTGGATTATTTTATGTAGTCCGCATTTTTGTATATTTTACCGAAAGTGATCAATCTGATGTAGATAAAACAAAGTGGGAATATCAATATAGTCTTATGGAACAACGATGCTACTATATTATTACCCTACCAGGCTTATTTATTACTTGGACTTTTGGTTTAGGAATGCTTGTGGTAAAATATATCTACGACCCTATATTTTTAGCATCTCCATGGTTATGGATAAAACTTTTTCTTTTAATCTTACTCACTATATACAATTTTTATTGTGGTAAAATAGTACGATGTCATAAACAAGGAAAACCCATACTCAATTCCTTTCAATTTAGATTATTAAATGAAGTCCCCACCATATTTCTAATATTGATATGCGTATTAGGAATATACAAATCCATGACCAATTTTTGGTACTTGACTGGGAGTATCCTCATCATCCTATTTTTGCTACACTATATAGCTAAAAAATATAAAGAATATCGTTTAAAAAAACTTAATAAAAAATAAAAAAATTATACCTGTTATGAATCTTCAAATTAACGAACAAGCACCGAATTTCACTTTATTAAATAGTGAAAATCAATCTGTATCTTTGAACCAGTTTCAAGATAAAAAAAATGTAGTTATCTTATTTTTTCCATTGGCTTTTACGGGAGTATGTACCAAAGAACTCTGTGATACAAGAGATAATATGGCTAAATATGAATCGTTAAACGCAGAAATTTTATCAATATCTGTAGATTCTATTTTTACTTTGGCAGAATTTAAAAAACAACAAAATTATAACTTCTCTTTATTAAGTGATTTTAATAAAGAAGTATCTAAACTTTATGGTACTTTTTACGAAGAATTTGTTTTGGGAATGAAAGGAGTATCTAAAAGGTCTGCCTTTGTAGTTGATAAAAATGGTATTCTTCGCTATACTGAAGTATTGGAAGATGCTAGCAATGTGCCTAATTTTTCCGCTATACAAGAATGCTTACAAAAGATTTAATTTAATGACTTAAAAAAGAGAGCGATATGTACTATATTTCATATCGCTCTCTTTTTTTAATGAATACCTAGTTATATGCCTGCTAAATAATCTCATATTATATAAAAAATAAGGGTATGTAGATGAGGTAGCCTGTTAAATTATCAAACCGAACATGCATAGATACAGAAACTTCAGTTACTAATAAACAATACCTCAAATCTATTTCTCTATAGGTAAGAAAACTATTACTATAAAATCTATCTAAAGTCTGACATTGTAGCCTAATTTCCCCCACATAGATTTAAGTACATTAATCTATAATTTGCAGCTTTTTCTATCTTTGCATCATAAGGAGATTCCCTCCCATTATGCTATTTCCATAATTAAATAAAATAGGAAGTTCTTATTTTCCCCTAGCTAGGACTTATTTTAAAGACGGCCATCACCCTCATGCTACCAACATCACAATTTGTAGGGTTTGGCAACTCTACTGGGAGAGGAGGAGGAATACGAGTATATACTTGAATGAATAGGGAAATTTCATCTCCTACATTCAAATATCCCAAACGCTCTGCCCCTGGTAAATGGTACCTATTAGCCTCTGTTCGTGTTTTCCAAGCAGGAGCTCCGGGTATATTACAATTAGGCAGTGGAACGGATGTTATAACGGAAGTCGAATAATTATGAATGACCATCTTCGCTAGTAATGGACTGTATATATCTTTATTTTTTACAAGAGTTGCCTCAATCATAAATCTACTTGCCCAACACGTAAAATAAGGACCATCTGGTCCGTTCGGTAAAGTAGGTATAATCTGTATACTATTTAATGTATAATATCCAGCTTTTTCTATTTTTACTATCGGAAGAAAAGTGGTGTGATATCTATTCACCTTTACATTTATCGTAGGCATACTCCATGTAGAAGGTAGCTCTTCATAGCCTCTCCATAGTTGTATACAAACAGTATTATCAAAATCCTTTAGTTCATACTCTGTCCTACAAAAATCCATATTAATACTTCCTTTCAGGTCACTTATATCAATCCCATTTAATGAATTTAATTGAAGAACAGTATTAGGACTTGATAATACAATAGCATTATAAGTTCGGTGATGATTATTTACCTCAATCGTATGTGGACCTAGAATCCGTACTTCATCATGTCCTATACGGCTCTGATCTGTCCATGTAAAACAACTCCTGAAATCCCCCGATTGTTTTGAATCCACAGTTTGTGATTGGAGAACTTCAAAAATTCCCCCTCCCAGCATAAATACAAAGAGCATTAAATTAGAAGATAATCTGTTCATAAAGGCATTTTTTAGGTTTATTTAATATCACGAATATAAAGAGAAAATTTAGTTTTATCTATTTTCAAGGCTTCATACTTAGTGCATATAACACAAAGCAAGCAAAAATGTCTTAAAAAATACGCATAAAATAGGCTGTATATAAAAATTTGTAAGATATTTACATGTATAGTCATTATCTTTCTTTTATTAATCTCTTTTTATGTTATACTGCGCAAATACTCTCATATTACCTACTGTACAACGAATACCACCAGTAGGACCTTCGGAAACAACCTTCACAGTCAGAGAAATTTCATCTCCTACATTGCAATATCCCAAGTTTATGGGCAGACCATAAAAATAAGGATACTCACCAGCAGTAGAACTTACACTCGTAGGACCACCTGGTATAGAACAATTTGATAATTTTCCGGTAGTAAAAGTATATCCACTAGAGTAATACCACTCGTTCCAAACCTTCATATTAACCCCATTTTTTCTAAGAACTACCTCTTGAAAAACAAACCTTGTCCTATTACATAAGTCAAAACCAAGATCTCCTCCCCACGGCAAAGTAAATAATAATTTGACCTTAGTTAGTTTATAGTTTCCCGGTCTTTCTATTTTTGCCATCTCCAAGGGGAAAATGTGATTCTGTGAAGAACCACTTATGTATCCTGTCCAAGAATAACCAGGAATATACCATAAGGGAAAACAAGCAGAAGCGTTATAGTCATTTTGCTCATAATTGATTCTACAAGTGTTCATATTTATATTCCCTTTATCAGTACTTATATCTATACCAGTCATTCCCTTTAATTCAAAAGCACTATTACTGTTACTTAATATAATAGTATTAAAAGCTTTATGATTTGCAGTTACCTCAACTATATGCCCCGGTCCTATATGTATATCCTCTTGCCCCACAAGAGTTTGATCTACCCATGTAAAACAACTCCTATATTCACCCGATTCTCTTGTATTCACTTGTGATTGGCAAACACCTATGCCCCCCCAGTATAAATAAAAAAGCAAGAATATAGAGACTATTTTTGAAAAAAAAACAGTATAGTTTATGATAATTATCTTCATGCTACAAAATTACAAATAAAAATTATATTTTTAGAAAAAATATTATATTTTTAAGCATAAAGAGAGTTGTTCATCATCTTAAAACTAACATTCGCACTAATCTACAAAATAAATTTTGCAATAAAATTGCATCTTTATATTTTCTATTTTATATCTTTGCAAAAGAATTGCATTTTTTTTGTATGAAAATCAAGTGGACTATTATAGGGTTGGTACTTTCTCTTGCATGTGCTATTCATTGTATACTGATGCCTATTATACTGATAGCCTTTCCAATTATATTCAATAGTTTGGAACACCACGAAATTCATTGGGAAGAATGGGTACTTGTAGGGACTTCTTTGGTAATCGGTTTTTTTACCCTGCATCATAGCTATAAAAAACATCATCAAAACCCTTTCTCTCTCCTCGCCTTCTTTATAGCTGCTATCTGTATGCTAACAAGCTTTTTTCCCATCCACCTGGATACTATATTATTTAATATAGGCAATATTTTTTTATTAATCTCTTATCTACTAAATTTTTGGTATCAGCGCAAAGCCAAGCCCTCTTGTAAGCATTAAAAACTATAGAGTACTTTATGAAACTAATTTTTAATTTTTTTCTACTATATGCAATAGGGACAAGCCCTCTTGTTGCACAAAATATTGATGGTCATATTTTGGATAAAAATACAGGTAAACCATTGGCTAATGTACACATACATCTATTATATATCAATAGAATAACCACGACTAATACAGAAGGATATTTTGAAATGAAAAATATTCCACAAGGCATCTACAAATTAGAAGCTCATTTGAAAGGATACAAAGATTTTTCTATAGATATATCTACAGATACTTTTCAGAATCAATATCTATTTTTATCAGCTACTATATTAGAGCTTAACGAAGTAACTGTAGTAGCCTCAGGAATACCCACAACCCTTAAACGTACCTCTACCAATGTGAAAGTAATCAAAAGTACTGATATGCAAACTATGTTACCCAATAATATTACTGATATTCTTACGAATATTCCTTCCGTAAGTTCTTTGTCTACAGGTAATGCTATAGGCAAGCCCTATATTAGAGGATTAGGAGGTAACAGAGTATTAATAGTTAAAAACGGTATTAGACAAGAAGAACAACAATGGGGAGAGGAGCATGGTGTCCAAATAGATGAAAACAATATATATCAATTAGAAGTATATAAAAATCCTTTCTCCCTCATTTATGGAAGTGATGCTTTAGGAGCATTAATTTATATAGAAACTAAGGGGTTTTCCAATATGCCTAACCAATTTCTTACAAGCTATGAAAGCAATGGGAATATCCTTACCGAACATATTAACTATGGGAAAAAATATAAAAATGGATTGTCTTGGAATCTTAACGGTACTGCCAAACTCTCGCAAGACTATAAAAACCCTATTGATGGCTATGTACTCAATTCTCGATTTCAGCGCTATGGCATAGAGGCTAATTTGGGAATAGATAAATCTTGGGGATATACGCATTTTACAATAAATACGTTACAACAATATATAGGTATGATTAATGGACTAAGACATCCTACCACCGGGCAATTTCTTTTGCCTAATGAGGAGATAGCTACAAGAAAAGATTTTTTGAGCTATAAAATGCTTTCTCCTTATCAATCTATCCGTCATAGTACTTTTTCCATAGATCACTTATTACATCTAAAAAAGCATACTTTAAAAGTATTACTCTCTTATCAAAATAATTTTAGACAGGAATTTGGAGCACATGGACACGAGGATGGACATGAAAATGAATATATTCACAAAAATATATCCACAATAGCAAACAATAATGATACCCCCGAGTTACAACTCAATTTACACACTTTTGATTACAACATACACTGGACATTACCTAAAACAAAAACCCAGAATATATTAATTGGCATGAGTGGCATTGGACAATTCAACAAAAATGGAGGAGAGGAAATATTATTACCCAATTACCAACAATTGACAATAGGATTATTTGGTATTTATCAAAAAACGTTCTTAGATAAACTCACTTGGTCTGTAGGCACAAGAGGCGATTTAAGAAGCATAAGCATTTATAATAATGAAAATGCAGGATTTACAACACTTCGTAAAAATCAGCTCAATTGGTCTTTTAATATGGGACTTTCTTACGAAATACTAGATAACTGGATAATAAAACTTAACTTGAGCAGAGGTTTCCGCTATCCTACTGTTGCCGAACTTTCATCTTTTGGCGCCCATCCTGGCACCAATCAGTTTGAAATAGGAAATCCTAATCTAAAACCAGAACTTAGTACTCAAATAGATCTTGTTTCTAACTGGAATAGTGAACATGTCTATATTGAAGTAGCAGGATTTTTTAACTATCTCCAAAACTATATTTATACAGAAAGAATACTTAATACTTCAGGTACAGATTCTATAATAAACCATACTTATTTAGTCTATCAATACCATCAAAATAACGCCCTTCTTTATGGCATTGAAGCTATAATAGATATTCATCCTCACCCTTTGGATTGGTTACATTTTCAAAATTCTTTTTCATGGATAAGAGGCATTTTTACAAGAACTATAGACCATACAAACAACATGCCGCTGATTATGCAACCTCGTTGGGTAACAGAGCTTACGATGACATTATTGAAAAAAAATACACTACTGAGGAACCTTTATATTAACCTTCAAAGTAATTATAATTTTCCACAAAATGATGCCTTCACCGCTTATAATACAGAAACCACTACACCTGCTTTTTGGCTTATGAATACCACCGTAGGCATAGATATCTTTACCAAAGAAAAAAAGAGACTTGCCATTTTCTTATTTGCTAAAAATATTTTTAATACAGCCTATCAGTCTCATCTTAGCCGATTAAAGTATTTGCCTGTAAACTTTGCAAATGGCAGAATGGGCGTATTTGAACCAGGATTGAACATTGGCGTACAAACTATTGTAAATTTACCCTAAGCAAATATTATAAGGATATATAATAATCTTTTAAAAGTTGTTTAAATTCTTGAGTATATTCCTTACTCGCATTAGTATAAATAAATTCTTCTTTGATTAAAATGCAAGAAATAAAAGTAAAATATAAAATAACCCGTGTATAGTTTTTTCCTATGTTTGTTTTTATATTTATTCTCTTATATATAAATAATCCTATTTCGAGAGAAGCTTTTATCCAAAATTCTACATCTATAAAAGGAAGTAGCAAGCATAGAAATCCATCTTTTTTAAGGTACTTTTTAGTAAAAAGAAAAATATCTTGAGGAGGGAGTAATATAACATGTCGCGATTGTCTACGTTGATAATTTTGACTTAACATTTGATTAATAAAAAATGGAGGGTTACTAAAAATAACCTCATATTTATGATCGGGTATATATTCCTGTAAGGGTTTGTTGAGGATAGTAATATGAGGGTCAAATTGGCAGGTCTTTATATTGCTTTGCATCTCTTCACAAAAGCTATATTCTATTTCTAAAGCATCTATTTTAAGAAAAGCATTTTTTTGTTGTATCATACAGCTCAATAATCCTGTCCCTGCCCCTATATCAGCAGCATATAGAACATGTTTTTGGAAAAATAAAAAGTTAGCTACCATTGCTCCAAATACGCAAGCATCAGTACATACTTTCATGGAATTAAAAGTGTGATAAATGGTAAACTGTTTAAAATGAAACGGCTGAGGCATAAAATATTATAGCGTATATATAATATAAAAATTTGTATTTTAGAAAAAGAAAGCTATTTTTGCAGAAAAATTTATTAACAGACGACAAAATTACTAACTTTATGCAGAATTACGAATTAATGGTAATTTTCACTCCCATATTGAGTGAGGAGGGGTTCAAGTCGGCACAAAAAAAGTATAAGAATTTTATACTTAAAAACAAGGGGGAGATTCTTCATAGTAACCCTTGGGGCTTGAAAACATTGGCTTACCCTATTAAGAAAAAAACTACAGCCATATACTGGGTATTGGAATTTAAAGCTGAAACAAATTTTAACACAGCTCTTAACATACAACTTTCCCGTGATGAAAATATTTTTAGGTATATGATTACCAAGTTGGATAAGCATGCGGTGGCATACAATGCATCTCGTCCCAATAGACAAGAGCTTAATGGTTAAATGTTTTAAATTAGTCAAATTATGAGTCCAGCACCTAATACAGATGTAAAATATCTTAGAGCAATACGCTTAGAAAAAAAGCAAAAAAAATATTGCCGTTTTAAAAAAATAGGTATTAATTATATAGATTATAAAGACCCTGAATTTTTGAAACGCTTTGTAAATGAACAAGGAAAAATATTACCTCGTAGACTTACAGGCAATTCTCTAAAATTTCAAAAAAAAGTAGCACAAGCAATAAAAAAAGCCCGTGCTATGGCTTTAATGCCTTTTGTTACCGATTTGTACAAATAAAATAAAACATAAAATTTTATGAATGTAATATTACTAAAAGACATAGATACATTGGGGTTAGCTTATGAGGTAGTAAAAGTAAAAGATGGTTATGCTAGAAATTATCTAATTCCACAAAATATCGCTATATATGCTACTGACATCAACCTAAAAAAACTGGGTGAGCGTCTTAGAGCTAAACAAAAGCAAGAAGAACTTTTATTAGCAAAAATACAAGAAGTCATTGAAAAACTAAAAGAAAATGCTATTAAAATACCTATAAAAACAGGTACTTCAGGGAAAATATTTGGTAGTGTAACAACTATTCAAGTAGCTCGTTGCATAAAAAAACAAACAGGTTTTGAAATAGATAGAAAAAAGATTAGATTACCTGAAATGCTTACTATAGGGACATATACGGCACAAATAGATTTTTCAAATCAGCATATTGCCACATTAACATTAGACATTTCTGCAGAAGAATAGAGATAATTATAAATAAAAATTAATCCTAAAAAATCCGTTGTAAAATAACGGATTTTTTTATTCTATTTCATTCAAAAGCTTATTTAGTAATTCCATTTTTTGCGTTGTAGATAAACGTTCATCAAGAAAAAATCTCATTTTCCTTCTTAATAATGCCTGTTTATATCGTTGTTTTTCAATTTCTGATTGTGGTTCTATTCCACTAAGTATTTTTTTTGAATTTCCATGCTCATCAATAGCAACAAAAGTAATATAAGCTTCGTTAGTTAATACCCTTGTTCCTTCAATGGCATCATCTGCAAATACCCTAATATAAATCTCTATAGAACTACTAAATATACGAGTAGCAATAGATTCTATATAAACAATTTGCCCTAATTTGGCAGGTTTATGAAAAGACAAACCATCTACAGATACAGTAACTACTTGAGAATTACAATGCTTCAATGCTGTAATTCCCGCAGCTACATCCATCCAATACATCAACTTACCACCCATCAAGTTGCCATACATATTAGTATGATCAGGCATTACAAGCTCAGACATCGTAGTAAAAGAATCAAGTGGGGTTTTAAAGGATAAAAAGTCCATACTTAATTATAATATTAACTTATTTTTATATTTTTCTATATCAATTTTTTGACTACAAAATTGGTATTCTTTAGGATTATTACTAGCTATAATTATTAACTTCTGCTCTGTAAAATTTTTCATTTGTTGATCATACCATTCTATATTATTAATATCCAAATTGCTAATAGGTTCATCTAATAATAATAAGGGTGCTTTTAGGAAAATAGCTTGAGCTAATTTAAGTCGTTGCTTCATCCCTGTAGAATATAAAGAAATAGGTTTATATTGAATATCTTCCATATTCAATATTTCAATAATTTTATCTATAGAAATCATAAAAGGCTTAAAACAATGATGAAAATTTAAAAACTCTCTTAACTTCATCTCTTCTGGAAGCTGATAATAGGGAGAGCTAAAACCAATATATTGAAAGATATGATTAGAATCTATTTTTTGTTGATTGATATACCATTCTATATGTCCTTCAGAGATAGATAATTGTCCTGATAATATTTTAAGTAAAGTAGACTTTCCAGAACCATTTTTACCCAAAATAACATAAGACTCTTGAGCTTCAAATAAATAGGTAAAACCACTGAATAAACTTTTTTGGAGATACACCTTTTTAACTTTCTCCAATTGTATCTTCAGCACTATCTCCTCGTTTTTTTATAATACCTCTTTTAGAAGTTTTTATAAATTGTACAATATAATGACGCTCTTCACTATTAGGAATCTCCTGTTCAATACATTCAAGAGCTTGGGTTATATTTAAATCTTTATTATAAATACAACGATATATATCTAAGATATGATTAATTTTTTCTGTAGAACGGCCTTGCCTTTTTAATCCAACAGAATTAACCCCTGCATAAAATGCGGGAAAAGATGTACGTATATAAGGAGGAATATCTTTACCAATAAATGAACCTGCACTTACAAAGGTATGAGAACCTATACGAACAAATTGGTGTATTCCTGAAAAACCCCCTATAATTGCATTATCCTCTATAATCACATGACCTGCTAATTGTACGTTACTACTCATAATACAATTGTCGCCAATTATACAATCATGAGCTACATGACAATAACCCATAATAAGACAATTGCTACCTACTTGAGTTTTATTGCTAAAAGCAGTACCGCGATGTACTGTTACATATTCTCTAATAGTGGTATTATCTCCAATAATAGCTAAGCTATGTTCTCCTTTAAATTTTAAGTCTTGAGGTATCCCCGCAATCACGGCTCCCGGAAAAATCTTACAATTTATGCCTATTCTTGCCCCAGACATTATAGTAACATTAGGTCCTATCCAAGTACCATCTCCTATTTCTACATCTCCATAAACACTAGTAAAAGCCTCTATGGTTACATTTTTTCCTATTTTAGCATTTGGATCTATATTAGTATATTGATGTATCATTTTATGTATTACTTTATTACCTTTTAATTAATTGAGCTATAAGATAAGCTTCTGTACACAATTTATTACCCACATAAAGAGTTCCATGCATCTCTACTAAACCTCGACGTATAGGAGACTTTAATTCCAATTTTAAAAGCATAGTATCTCCAGGTTTAATCATTTGCTTAAATTTACAATTATCTATTTTTAAAAAATAGGTATCATAATTTTCAGGATCAGGATATTTGGTTAATGCCAATATACCCCCAGTTTGAGCCAAAGCTTCTATCTGTAATACACCCGGCATAACAGGATTACCAGGAAAATGCCCTATAAAAAAATGTTCATTAAACGTAACATTCTTTATCCCCACAATATGGTTTTCACTTTTCTCAATAACCTTATCTATTAGTAAAAAGGGATAACGATGTGGTAACATTTTTTCTATAGCGGGCAAATCATATATCGGAGGCTCATTGGGATCATACTTAGGAATATGAGAATTATTTCTATTTTTTTTGATGTATTGCTTAATAATCTTAGCAAATTCTACATTTGCATGATGTCCGGGACGATTAGCAATAATATGGGCTTGGATAGGGAACCCTATCAATGCTAAGTCTCCCATAATATCCAACAACTTGTGTCTAGCAGGTTCATTAGGAAAACGAAGCTTTATATTATTTAAATATCCCTCACTTTTTACCTCAAGATTTTGCTTATTAAATATTGTTGACAAACGATTAGTTTCTTCCTTAGACAAAGGTTTGTCAACCACAATAATAGCATTATTAAAATCCCCACCCTTAATAAGGTTATGCGTTAACAAGATTTCAAGTTCATGTAAGAAACAAAAGGTGCGAGAAGGAGCAATTTCTGTTTCAAACTCTGTAGTATGTTCTATAAAAGCATGTTGCGTTCCTAATACAGGAGAATTAAAATCAATTAAGGTATTAATACGATAGTTATCTGCTGAAAGAGCCAACATTTGAACTTTTTTTACAGGGTCTTCAAACATCAATTTTTCTTCTATTAAATACCAAATTTTTTCTGCCTCTTGTTCTACAATACCCGCTTTTTTAATAGACTCTACAAAAAATAATGCAGAACCATCCATAATAGGAATCTCCATATTATCAACCTGAATCAATACATTATCAATACTCAAACCCACCAAAGTTGCCAAAATATGCTCTACCGTATTTACTCTTACAGAATTTTTTTCCAAAGTAGTCCCTCTACTAGTATCAACTACCAAATCACAATCAGCCTCAATAAGCGGCTTGCCAGGAAGATCTACACGTTGAAATATGTATCCCGTATTCACCTCAGCAGGTAACAATTTCATCGTAACAGAACCACCCGTATGCAAACCTTTGCCTTTAATAACAACTTCTTGGGCAATAGTATGTTGTTTATTATAATCAAAATTAATACTCATTGCAATAAACTCTTTTATCCTATAATAAAGTTAAGAGAACAAAGATAATCCGTTTTTTCTATGAAACCAAATTTTCCATTACTCTTAAAAAGGATATCCTATTCCAAACTGGAGTGTACCATCATCAATAACCCTAAAACGAGAAATCCACCCACTTACAGGATCTTTAATTTTATATGCCCAGTCTAATCTTAAAATAAAATAATCATTAAAATTTAAGCGTATGCCTGTTCCTGCATCCATAGCGATTTGTGGAATAAATGTATTGAAATGAAATACACTTTTTTGCCCCTCAGGACTAGAAAATATAGGCTGCTTGGTCCATATATTACCTGCATCTACAAACAAAGCACTTTCTATTTTAAATCTCTTAATTTTTATAATATTAAAACGAAACTCTATATTTGCCTCCATTTTTATATCTCCCACTCTATCTATTATTTGTTGTTCTGGTGGAAATACAACACTTCCAGGTCCTAAACCACGCACTAACCAAGCACGCATACTATTAGGTCCGCCCTCATAAAGCTTTCGAAAAAAAGGAGTTTCATAGCCTGGCGTTAAAAAATTATTACCCAGTACCATACGAAATGCCCAATTAGTGGTACGAGAAGACTGGAGATGTCCTATCCATTCTGTCTGTAGTTGTACAAAACGAGAGAGATTATTAATTTTAGTAATGGCTTGTCCTAACATACCCCATAAATTAGATTCCTCAGCACGAATTAATAAAAAATGGTAGAAAAGAGGCATATTCCACTTTTTTAGTAGGCTTGCCTGCATAGATAAAATAGTACCATTATTATACAAATTCATATAATTAATATTTTGATTAATCAAATCTTGGAATTTTGGATACGAAGTAAAATTATAGGATTCAATATTTAAAGGTATGAACTGAAACTGAAAACCTTTCCATATCCAATTATAAGAAAAATTTAATCGTATATTAAAAACACGATAATATGAAGGTCTTTCAATATAAGTACCCTCTAGCAATAGCGAATTGTAGGTTTCCTTAATATTTGTAAAATAATCTCTATTAGGTATTAAAAAATGAGGAAATCTTAAGGTGTTAGTCAAACTTACTTGATTGGTTTGTATAATATCCATTTTACCACTTTGTGCCGCCAAGTCTATACCATAACTACCTGTAATTTTATATTGTATACCTCTTCTAAAAACATTACGTACAAAGAAGTTAGCAGAGCCATAAACTCCAAAAGAAGAATTAAAAAGTTGTAGTTCAGAAGTACTTCTTGCCAATTCTAAACTTGCACCTACACCATACCGCTTAGAGGGTACCATATCATAATAAATATCTATAGTACTATCAGGGTTATAATGTTGACGTACCGATACAGAAGACCAATTACCTACATTATTAAAATTTGCTTTGGTATTATGTATAACACCTTGATTATATAATTTTAATACAGAAAATGTTAGTTGATTGATTAAAAATTTATTCTTATACATCGTATCATTATTATTTAAATAAATACCGCGAATAGAAACAATAGGTTTATTCTCTTGTTGAATGTTTGTATTTAAATGAATAGAAGCAATTGTATATGGGATAAAATGAGTAGAGTCTTGTAGTCTATTATTATTAAATTGTATGGTTAAATAATTAAATTTCTTAGAATTGGGCTTTTTAGTTACTCTAAAAAATAATAAATGAAGAGATTTCTTATTGGGTTCTACCGTATCTATTTCTACACCAATATCATTTTTTGAAAATTGAGCATATCCATTATTGTGAAAAATAGTATTTATTCTATCCATTTCATTTTCTATATTTCTTACATTAAAAGGTTGTCCGATAAATAAAAATTGTGATTTACGACGTACTTGTTTTAATATTTGCCGTGAAAATGCAGTATCAAAACTATAGCTCACGCTATCTATAATAAATAATTTATTTAGCTTAAAAATATATTTTACAATAGCTTTTTCCTTATTATAATGCCGAAATTGTACCTCAAAATTACCTAATGCATGCAAATACCCAGAAGCATGCAAAGCTGCAATTTGAGTAGCCAAAGTTGTCTTAATTCTAGTACTATCTAAACATTTTAATTTTTTCTTATTTAAAAAAATCCTAAGAAATTTTCTATCTACCTGAATACTATCATCTATCAAATCAACCAATTCATTAAATAAAGTATTCTTGATATCAACATTGCCATATATTCTAACTTCATTTTTTACAATGTAAGGTTTTTTTATATTTTTAGGTATTCGACAAGAAAATAAAAAAATACTACAAAAACAAAAAAAAATAGTTGCTTTGCAAATTAAATATATATGATTTTTTACACACATGCCTATTTCAAACAATCAAATTAAATGGATTAAATCTTTACAAAATAAAAAAATAAGAGAACAAGAAAATTGCTTCGTAGTGGAAGGAAATAAAATAGTAGAAGAGCTTCTTATAGAAGAAACTTTTACTATTATAAAAATATACGCACTACCTAAATGGATCAACATACACAAAAATATTTTACAAAAAAGGAGTATTTTATACTGCGAAATTAATGATATTCTTTTACAAAGAATATCTAATCTAAAAAATCCTCACGAAGTAATTGCTATTGTAGAAATATCCACCCTCTCTATTTTAAGTAAAAATTCATTTACTATAGCACTTGACAATATACATAATCCTGGGAATATGGGAACTATTATCAGAATAGCAGATTGGTTTGGATGTAAACAAATTATTTGTTCTAAAAATTCTGTAGACCTCTACAACCAAAAAGTAATCCAAGCCACAATGGGCAGTATTTTTAGAATACCTGTATACTACTATGATTTAGAAGAATATCTTTTATCTCAAAAACATAAAACACCTATTTATGCAAGTGTACTATACGGTAAAAGTGTATACAAAATATCTTCTAATCCAACAGGCATCATCCTTATGGGAAACGAATCTGTAGGGTTAAGTAACCCTCTTATTCAATTAGCAGACTATAAAATTACAATTCCTAAATATGGACAAGCGGAATCCCTGAATGTATCTGTAGCAACGGGTATTATTTTGTCTCATTTAATATAGTATTACTTATAAGATTTCATATAATTTTTCACCTTATTATGTATAGGCAAAGAAAGTGGTACTATAGGCAATCGAGTCATATTTTTTATTAATCCCATTTCAGACATAAAAGCTTTTACTCCTGCAGGATTATTCTCTTCAAACATAATATGAATAGCTGATAATAATTTATAATGTAGTTCTCTAGCCTTTTCTATTTCTCCTCTTAATACAGCATGCACCATTTGGGTAAAATCTTTAGGGAAAGCATTTCCGACTACACTAATTACACCATCAAACCCCGCACATAACAAAGGAAAAGTAATGGCATCTTCACCACTAATTACTAAAAAATCTTTAGGTGCATGATAGACGAAATCCATAGCCTGCATCATATCCCCAGCAGCTTCTTTTATGCCAATAATATTTTTATGCTCAGACAATTTCAAAACAGTAGCCGTTTCCATATTTTTACCTGTTCTTGCAGGTACATTATATAACAATATTGGTTTAGGCGATACATCTGCCAAATATTTATAATGCTCACAAATTCCTTCTTGAGAAGGCTTATTATAATAAGGACTAACGGTCAAAATAGCCGTTACTTTATCTAATGGATAATACCGAAGCTGTTGTTCCAAATCATACGTATTATTACCTCCAATACCAAAAATTATAGGTAAATTTTTCTCATTATGAGTAATTGTAAATTTTAAGATTTCTTTTTTTTCCTCCTTACTTAAAGTAACACTTTCGGCAGTAGTACCATTGATAACAAAATAGTCTGCCCCATTATCAGCCTGATAATTAAGTACCTTTCCTAATGCAGGAAAATCTATTTTTCCTTGTTCTGTAAAAGGAGTAATTACGGCAATACCTACACCCTTTAAAATATCTTTCATAAGGTTAAGAATTTCAACAAAAATAGGTAAACTGTATCGTATTTTTTTAAATTATTTTTTTCTTTTTATAAAATAAACTATAGAGCTTGATTTTTTACGATTAAAAAAACTCCCTACTACAGAACACCCTCCCCACCAAACTCCCTTGAGAAAATAAAATTTACTTTTACAATATTGCTTTTCGCTTAAAAGAGATACATAAAACGCATCAAAAACCATAGGCTTATAGGCAACAATTTTCATACCATATTGAGATGCTAATTGTTTTATATTTTCATAAGAAAAATGCCATAAATGGCGAGGCATATCATAAGCTGCCCAAGCCATTTTATAATGAGTGGCATCAAAAGAGTTTCTATTTGGAACGGCAATTGTTAATAACCCATCTTCCTTAAGTAAATGATTAATTTGTTGGAAAGAATTTTGTAAATCATGTAAATGCTCTAAAACATGAAATAAAGTAATCACATCAAATGTAGTATGTAAGTTGTTAACTTCTTCCAACGTAGAATAAACCCATTGAGTTTTTATAAAACTACGTGCCACTGTTATAGCTATTTTATTGGGTTCTACACCTACTACATGAAAATTTGACAATTGCATTATTTTTATAAAATGCCCTGTACCACAACCTATATCCAATAAAGTTTTACTATCTTTAGAAGCATATTTTTTGATCCAGTTTTTCTTAGTATTCAACATCTGAGAACGTACTATATTGTATAACTTATAAATAATTCCCTTTTGTGTATTGCTATGAGAAACATACTCTTTAGATTCATAATATTTATCCATATTAGCAATAGAAGGAATACCTTGTGTAAACTCAAATCCACAATCTCCACATTGCCATAATTCAAAATTCTCTTTAGATAAAAATTCATCCTTAAAAGTATCCTTATATTTTATATTAACACTATTACACAAAACACAAGTAGCATAAATTTTTATATCTTTTTTTATCACCATATATTTTATTATTTCAGCTTTTTTGGCTAAATATTAAAATAGCACAAAGTTCATCACGTTGATTATCTTTTGGAATATCTATCTCTACAACAAAAATATTATTTTCCAACACCTCTTTCCTTTAATTTTTGGTTGATATAACACAAAGCATCTTCCGGCGAATCAGTAACGTACAATAGTAACTTATCCTTACAACTCATTGTTTTTTGCCTAATCATTTCATCAATATTTTCAATAAGTTCCTTATGAAATTCTTTCCCTATCAGTACTATAGGATAAGAATTCATATACCCCGTCTGCATTAAAGTATATACTTCAAAAAATTCATCCATGGTCCCTACCCCACCCGGCAAAATAATAAATGCTTGGGAATATTTGACTAAAGATACTTTTCTTGTAAAAAAGAATTTGAGCGTAAGAGATTTATGCATATAAGGATTAGGCTTTTGCTCATGAGGAAGCCAGATATTACAACCCATAGATTGCCCTCCATTTTCGTAAGCTCCTTTATTAACAGCTTCCATCAATCCTGGTCCACCTCCAGTCATAGCAATATATCCATTCAAGGCAATTTGTTTCCCTATCTCATAAGCTAATTCATAATATTGGTCTCCTTCTTTAAAACGTGCTGAACCAAAAGCCGTAATACATTTTTCTTCAAAATCAAAAGTATAGCAACTCTTTGTAAGTTCCCAAAAAGCTCTACACGCAAACCAAAATTCTTGAATAGGATTTCTTTTAATCATACCTTACAAAGGTATTAATTTTTTATATGATTAAATTGAATTATCTTTGAATTTTTAAAACAATATTTAATATTATTCATGAATATTACAGTAATTGGTACAGGATATGTAGGCTTGGTAACGGGTACTTGCTTAGCAGAAAAAGGAAACAAAGTAGTTTGTGTGGATATAGACTCTGAAAAAATTAGTAGTTTATCTCAAGGGGTTATGCCTATTTATGAAACTGATTTAAAGAAGTTAGTAATGCATAACATAGCAAAAGAAAGATTATCTTTTACAACCTCTCTTAGTCAAGGTGTTACAAATGCTAAAGTTATCTTTTTTGCATTGCCCACACCACCAGATGAAAATGGCTCTGCAGATTTAAGCTATGTATTAGATGTAAGTCAGCAATTGATACCATTGTTAAAAAAATATACTGTTATTATAAATAAAAGTACCGTACCTGTAGGTACTACTCAAAAAATTTATAATACTATAAAAAAAGGATATACTGGTAGTTTTGATGTAGTTTCTAACCCTGAATTTTTGAAAGAAGGATCTGCCGTAGCTGATTTTATGAATCCTGACAGAATTGTTGTAGGCACATTATCCAAAAAAGCAAAAAAGGTTATGGACGAACTATATCTTCCCTTTACCAAACAAGGTATCCCCTTATTATTTATGGATGAATGTTCGTCCGAACTTACTAAATATGCTGCCAATACCTTCCTTGCTATGAAGATAGCTTTTATAAATGAAATTGCTCAATTGTGTGAAAAAATGGGTGCTGACGTTTCTCTCATTAAAGAAGGTATTGGATATGATGATAGAATAGGTCAAAAATTTCTTAATGCAGGTATAGGTTTTGGAGGATCTTGTTTTCCTAAAGATGTTACTGCTCTTTTGCATACAGCCAAACAAAGTAACTATGATTTTAAATTAGTAAAAGCGCTTATTGATGTTAATCAAGTACAAAAAGTCCATTTAGTAAAACCTTTAAAATCGTATTTTAAAAATTATCTTGTAGGAAAAAAAATAGCGTTATGGGGATTATCTTACAAACCTGAAACAGATGATATTAGAGAAGCTCCCTCCTTATATATTATCAATGCCTTACTTGAAGAAGGCGTCTCCATACAAGTTTACGATCCTAAAGCTATAGAAAACATTCAAAAAATTTATAAAAATAAAATTAATTATTTTACTAATAAATACGATGCCCTTACTAATGCAGATGCCTTAATGATAATTTCTGAATGGAAAGAATTTAAAACTGCTGATCTAAAAAAAATAGGAGGTACACTCCGTCAAAAAGTAATCTTTGATGGTAGAAATATATATAACGTAGAAACTATGAAAAAACATAAATTTCACTATGTAAGTATTGGCAGACCCTCTGTAATATCAACTGAAAATTAATCAAAAAGAGCTAAGCGATGAGAAAAAGCATCTAATCTACATAATTTGACTGTGATCCCGATGCGATTCGAACGCATGACCCACAGCTTAGAAGGCTGTTGCTCTATCCAGCTGAGCTACGGAACCAAATTTGCCACAAAAATATAAAAATAAATTTAAAACCCAAAAAATTAAATT
This sequence comes from Chitinophagaceae bacterium, assembly GCA_051647125.1. GTDB lineage: Bacteria > Bacteroidota > Bacteroidia > Chitinophagales > Chitinophagaceae > JBOFDP01. The sequence continues at coordinate 23,412 of JBOFDP010000094.1, forward strand.
TCAATCTCGCCTTCATACACTTTTTGGGCATTTCCTGAAAGCCATATATTTACAAATTGATTACTTTTTTTTTCATAGCTTATTTCCAATTTTCCACCTCGAGTATATACATTGATAGGTATTTTTATATTTTTTCTAAATGCTTGTACTAGGGCACAAGCTACCGATCCTGTACCACAAGACCATGTTTCCGCAAAAACACCTCGTTCATAAGTACATACTACTAAATCATATTCATCTTTATTTTGTACAAAATTAACATTAATCCCCTCCGGAAAAGTTTGACAAATACGATCCCCTTCATAATCTATATTCAACTCTTTTACATTCTCTACAAAAGTAACATAATGAGGAGACCCAGTATCAAGAACAAAAACATTATGTTCTAACTCTTCTATATGAAATACATCTTTCATCTTGAGCCTTACTATAGATTGTTGTTTTACAGATTCATGATTTCCATCCGCTGCCCAAAAAGTATACCTTTCTTTTTTTATCCCCCTATCAAAAGCAAATGCTGTAATACATCTGCCACCATTACCACACATTGAGGATTCTCGTCCATCCGCATTATAGTATTTCATTTCAAAGTCAAAGCCTTCTTTTCTATTTAAAAGTATTAATCCATCTGCCCCTATTCCCCATCTTCTATGACATAAAAATGCCCTCTGTTCAATACTTAGACCATTATATTGTTCATCAAAATTATCCAATAAAATAAAATCATTAGCAGTACCCTGATATTTATAAAAAAGAAGCTTCATATTTAATCAATTAATAATAATTGTTGCAATGTTTTTGCTATCATATTGGTAACCGTTCTATTCATATCAAGGGTAAACTCTTTACGTATTCTATTGGCAATAATAGTATTTATACTCATGCATTCATGACCTAAAAGTTTACCCAAACCATAAATAGCCGAAGTTTCCATTTCAAAATTAGTAATCTTTTCCTTTCCTGAGGAAAAAGAAGACAGTACACGATTCATTTTAGGATATTTTAAGCCTAAACGAAGTATCCTTCCTTGAGGAGCATAAAACCCAGGAGAAGTAACCGTAATCCCCTGAATAAATTCTTTACTAAGTAAGTTTAATAACGCCACACTACCCTGTGCTACATAAAAATTAAAGGTGCTGATACCTATATGTTTTTTTAAACTCTCTATGAGATATTCTTCATTCGTATTATTTTTAAGATTATAAAAATTCAGCAAATTATCAAATCCAATACCATATGCACTCCCTACCAAACTGTCCACAGGAATATCTATATGTAAGGATCCAGATGTTCCCATACGAATAATTTTTAAGGAAGTGAGCTGTGGTTTTATTCTCCTTGTCGTAAAATCTATGTTCACTAATGCGTCCAATTCATTCATAACAATATCTATATTATCAGGACCAATACCTGTACTAAGAACCGTTATACGGAGATGTCGAAAATAACCAGTATGAGAAATAAATTCCCTATGAGATTGTTTAGATTCTATCTTGTCAAAAAAATTTGATACCTTATATACCCGATTAGGATCTCCCACTAAAATCACAATAGTGGCCAACTCTTCAGGGCGAATATCCAAATGATAAATTCCCCCTCTATTATTTATAATTAATTCACTATTCGCAATCATAAGATATTAAAATTATACTTAGCAAAGTTAGAAAAATTGAATTACTTTTAAGTATTTTAATTCTTTCATTCATCAAAGTAATATAGTCCTCTTATTCTTAAACAAAAAATAGAAATCCCTATATTGATAAAATTTTGTCTAATTAATGTATTTTTGCTAAAAGTTCTTTAAAAAATATTTGGGGGTGTTTGGTTTTGACAGCAAATATTCTTGGATAGTGCAAGCATGTCGTGATATGAGCGTTATACACGAAAATCCCTACGCTTAACGTTTAAATGGCAATCAAAATTTTGCCTTGGCTGCTTAATCAGGTATTAAGTACCCAATATGTCCGCAGATAGTTATTTCTATCTAACTTACTGCCGACCAATCATACAACAAAAATAGAATAGCTCTTGTATTGTTCTGGAATATAATGGTGAAATGTTTACAGATAGAAATAGTATAGGATTGTTATTTACCAGTACTATTTTGAAAATCAATAAATGAATAAGCATGTAGAAAGCTGTTGGAGAAATTGTTTGGACAGGGGTTCGATACCCCTCACCTCCACTTTATTTTTATAACTCTAAATTTGAAACACCAATTAAAAAAGATAATTTGTATGAAGCACGCATTTGTATTTCCGGGGCAAGGGGCTCAATTTGTAGGTATGGGAAAAAATTTATTTGATACCAATACCTTCGCAAAAAGTCTCTTTCTTCAAGCCAACGATATACTGGGATTTGATATTACAAAAATCATGTTTGAAGGTACTGAGGAAGAACTAAAAGAAACTAAAGTTACACAACCTGCTATTTTCTTGCATTCCATAATAGCCTTTTTAACAATAGAGAATCCTACTATAGATATGGTTGCGGGACATTCCTTAGGCGAATTTTCTGCACTTGTAGCTTCAAAATCTTTATCTTTTGAAAGTGGATTAAAACTTGTATCTCTTCGTGCTCAAACCATGCAAAAAGCTTGCGAAAAAACACCTTCTACAATGGCAGCTATTTTAGGATTAGAAGATAGTAAAGTGGATGAAATATGCCAATCTATAAAAAATGATATTGTGGTAGCTGCAAACTATAATTGTCCAGGTCAATTGGTTATTTCTGGTAGCATATCAGGAGTAGAAAAAGCCTGTGAATTAATGAAAGTTGCAGGTTGTAAAAGAGTGTTACTGTTACCTGTAAGTGGAGCCTTTCATTCTCCATTTATGCAAAGCGCCCAGGAGGAATTGAAACAGGCTATAGAAAAAATGACTTTTGAAGATCCCTTGTGTCCAATCTATCAAAATATAGTGGCAAAAGCTGTAAACAATAAAAATGACATAAAAATCAATCTAGTTCATCAACTGACAGGACCAGTGAAATGGACTCAATGCATAAAATCTATGGTGAAGGATGGTGCTACCAATTTTACAGAATGCGGACCAGGAAAGGTATTGCAAGGTTTAATAGGAAAAATAACTAAGGATATAGCTATTGTTGACGGGATCAGTTAAACAAGATTTAAAATTTCAATTTCTCGGGATAACCACTCGTAACATCATACGCTTCAACTTCCTCTATAGTGGTAAAAGCTTTTATTTCAACTTGTTTTCTACCTGTATTTCCAAAAAAATCCTGCATATACTTCTATTTCATCCAGCATCGCAAGTACATTATCACGACGAAATTCTACAAATGCACCCTTTGGAAGTTGCAAAGTCATTGGTTTTTGCCCTGTATTTTTGCAAGTGACACCAAGACTCTACATAGAAAGTTCCTTTCCTCTTTAAATAGCCACATCTCTAATTCCATGAATCCTAAAACTATTCACCGCAACACTACTGCTATCATACTCTGATAATTCTTATCATTTTTTAGCTTTTGCTTTCTGAAAGAAAATAGATTGCTTTAATCCTGCGGTAAATTCGTAAGGAGTTATCCATTGTTTGTCTTTATCGTAGATAAAATAAAAATCTCTCCATCATCAAGGCTTGCCATTATTCACATTTCATTTTACCACTTATAACGAAGAAAGAACACTTAAAAGCACGGCCTATAGAACAGGAGAAATGGTGGTTGATATTATTAAAAAAGAAGTCAAGTCCACCTCTTGCTATTCTTATGCACTTCATTTTATAAATTATTTGTATAAAATGAAGTGTATGGGGAGGTTCATTATAATTTTTCTTTGTTGAAACCTTACCAATATGAGAAAGAACTTAATATTTCAAATAAAGTTATACCTTTTTTAACAGATTCTCAAGATACTTTACTTTGTCATATCAACAATAAAATAAATAAAATTTATGCTGTTGACCTATTGCATACTTTTTTTTGAATTCATTTTAAGTAATTTTGTGGCTATGAGAAAATATTTTCTATTTTTTACTATCCTCTATTGCTTTATGCTACAGGGCATTGCTCAACGTCAATCTTCTAAAAAAAATAATCCTTTAGAAATGGCGAATTTCTTTTTTGAAAAAGGAAAAGAATTAGTGGAAAATAAAAAGCTTATAGACCAAGGTATTCTCGCATTTCTAACCTGTCTTAATAACGACTCCAATTACCTCCCTACACACAAATATCTATCTATGTTGTACCTCAATAAAAAAGAATATAAGAAGGCATTAGCTTCTCTTGAAAAAGTTTTTCAGTTAGAAGATTCCTCTCTAAAAATTATCTATTTTCCTTACTATGCCAAAGCCTTAGCAGGAGTAGGTAATTTTAAAAAAGCAAAAGAAATTTTAGAAATATACGTTAATAACCCTTCTATATTTGAGATAGATAAAAAAAATTTTAGAAGGGATTATAAAAATATGCTTTTTGCAGATAAATTTGATCGATTTGATAGTGTGATAAATATAACTCCTATTACGGGAGAAATTAATTCCTCCTCTATGGAATATGAACCGTGTTTTACAATAGATGAAAACAACTTATATTTTACTAGAAATAACCTACAAAAAGAGAATATTTTTGTAGCTCAAAAGAAGGGAAATAATATCTATAAAAATCCTCAACAATTAGTTTTTAGAAATCCTCTTTCCAATGAAGGAAGTTCTTCCATTTCTATGGATGGAAAATCTATGGTGATAACTTTTTGTCAAGTTGCAGTAAGGAATGGATGTAATATTTATATTTCTAGATTAACTGCAGAAGGATGGACAAAACCTGAAAGTATAGGCAATGAAATAAATAGTAATTTTTGGGAATCGCAACCATCACTTTCTCCAGACAAGCAACAACTTTATTTTGTTTCTAACCGTCCTGGAGGTTATGGAGGCAAAGATATATATGTGGCATCTCTACTTTCAAACGGAAAATATGGGAAAGTAAAAAATTTAGGCAAAACTATAAATACTCCTGGAGATGAACAAATGCCCTATATGCATGCGGATAATGAAACTTTTTATTTTACTAGTAATGAATGGCAAGGTTATGGAGGTGATGATCTCTTTATGTCTAAAAAAATAGATGATACTACCTTTAGCCCTCCTCTCAATTTAGGCTATCCTATTAATACTATTGATAATGAAACTCGTATATACGTAGCTCGAGATGGGCGAACTGCCTATTATGCAAGTCAAAGAGATAATTCTAAAGGTAGTTTGGATATTTATTCTTTCCCTTTACATCGTTCGGTAGAGGCTATTCCTATAATTGCTATAAAAGGTAAAATAACAAATAAAAATGAGGATGGAATTATTACTATTATTAAAGCAGGAGATCTCAAAGATAATCGTATCATACAACAATATACATCTTCTCCAGCAGGAAATTATTTACTTACACTTCCAGCAGGGAAAGAATATAATATTTTAGTTAATAAAAAAAATAATTTGCCCTATAGCATGAATCTCAATTTAAAAAATATTACTCATGATACTATTATTAATAACATTGATATTGTGCTAGATTCTGCCATTATAGGAAAATCTATGATTTTAAAAAATGTCTACTTTAAAACAGATAGTTTTGATATAGAGTCTCAATATGTAAGCGAACTAAATGCTATAGTAGAATTTTTAAAAAATAATCCAAATATCAATATAGTTGTTATTGGACATACCGATAATCAAGGAACAGAAAACTATAATCAAAAATTATCTTTAAGGCGTTCGGAATCTATTGCACAATATTTTATTAATATGGGAATTTTTGACAATAGAATAAAAACTGAAGGGAAGGGATTTTCAAAACCTATAAACAATAATAAAAATAAAGAAGAGCGGTCAATGAATAGACGCATTGAAATTAAAATTATTAAATAAAGTATCTAAGTATTCCATTTTTCTTTTATCTGAACATAAGCTTCTCGAAATGATTTTCCTTGTTTGACCAACTCATATACCTCATTGGTAACAAAAATATCTTCAGTAATTGATTGTATAAGTTTTTCTTTATGGACTTGCAATACCGGTATTATAGCACTCAGTAATTGAAGAGTTCTAAAACACAAATTGATACCCAATACAAAGGGTTTTTTAGTAAGTTGCAAATCTCGTTGATAACCACCCCCTATTGATGATACGATGTGTTGTATCTCTTGCTGATACGCACCATATACTTTCACATTGCCTCTCATAATTTCAAACACATCATAGTTCTTTTTTTGAGGCATAATAGATGAACCCGTAGTAAAGTTTTTGGGCAATGATACAAAGTCAAATTCTTGCGTGGTAAACAGCAACATATCGGTGGCAAACTTTCCTGCAAGTATCATCGGTGAAGAAAGTGTTTGCAACACGATGTTTTCAAAATATCCTCTTGATAATCCGCAATACATCGGGTTTTGCTGTGTCTTAGAAAAACCTAATTTTTGAGTAGTCAACCCTCTTTTCAATGGAAAATTTTGTATGCCAAAACCCGAAGCCGACCCCAAAGGATTTTGATTGATAAACTTTGTAGTAGCGTCTAACAAAATCAAAAAATCTTCCAATGCAGAAAGATATGAATCCAACCATGTACCCACCGTTGTAGGCATTGCTTTTTGTAGATGCGTATATCCGGGCATTGGTATTTTTTTACACTTCTTGCTTTGCTTTTTCAATGCAGATATTAAAGTATTAATTTCTTTTTTTATAACCAATAATTGCTCTTTCATAAAAAGGCGAATCATCACCAACGACTGGTCGTTACGGCTTCTACCTGTATGTATTTTCCTGCCTATATCGCCATGCTTTTCTGTGAGATATTGCTCTATGGAAGTGTGTCCGTCTTCCTGATTTTTAGCAATCACAAAACTCCCTTTTCCCCATTGCAACAATATTTCTTGTAATCCTTTTTGTGCTTGTAGTAATTCTTTTTTGGTGATTATTTTCATCTTATGCAACATCGTTGCGTGAGCTATGCTCGCCTGTATATCATAAGGCACAAGTTGCTGGTCAAAGATATAATCGTCGCCAATTGTAAAATCTTCTACCAAAGGGTGCAAACCATCACTATCAGTTTGCCAAAGTTTCTTAGTTATTTTTTTCATCGTATTAATGTGGTAAATACACCTTTAGATACGACCATTCTATTTTTAGCTTGCTGATAAATAACGGATTGCTTGGAATCCATAATTTCGTCGGTTACTTCTACGCCTCTATGGGCAGGCAGGCAGTGCATAAAAATAGGATTTTTGGTAGCATAGGAAAAAAGATTTTTATTAACTTGAAAATTGCTAAATGCTCGTATTTTTTGTTCAAACATAGCTTCTTCACCCATAGATACGAAAACATCCACATAGATAACATTTGTATTTTCTACCGCCTCTATAGGATTATGCGTAAAGAGCATTTCTCCTCCATATTGCTTGGCAAGATTGTTCAGATACATTTTTCTTTCCTCAGAAAACGAATAAGATGCAGGGCTTGCAAAGCGACAGTTATGACCAAACTTTAACATAATTTCAAACAATGAAAAAGCTACATTATTAGCATCTCCCACAAAAGTAATAGCCACTTTTTCATTACCAAATACTTCTCTTACGGTATACAAATCAGCAAGCGCTTGCATAGGGTGATGCAAATCGCACAAAGCATTCACTATAGGGATTTTAGAATACCTAGCAATATCCAACAAAGTTTGGTGTTCAAACACTCTTGTAAAGATAGCATCACACCACTGTGAAATATTATTTACGGTATCTTTCAATTCCTCTCTACCAGTCATCCCATACCGAGTAGTACTATCTTTTTTACCTTCAAAAAAATACTTAGGATCTATATGTATCACATTACCCCCCAAATGATTGATAGCTACTTCTGTACCTATTCTGGTACGCAATGAAGGTTTTTCAAAAACAAAAAGTATATTTTTACGAATTAGCGTAGGTTCATTAGTTTTCATCAAATGAGTACTTATATCCAAGATATTTTGTATCTCTTCCACACTAAGTTGGGTAATTGTCAACAGGTTCTTTTTCATAACATGATTTATTTTTCTGACTTAAAAATATTGTATGCAGTCTTTTGCGGGAGGCTGTATATTTCTATAAATCCTGCAGCTGCATTTTGGTTAAATGCCGTACTGCGTTCAAAAGTAGCCAAATCTATATTAAACAATGAATATTGAGATTCTACTGCTACCACTGTAATATTGCCTTTATACAATTGAACTTTTACCTTACCTGTTACTTTCTTATTTTGACTATTAATATATGCATGAATATGGTTCATCACAGGTTCAAACCACTTTGCTGCATATGCTAAATATGCCCATTTATTATCCATAAATGATTTAAGTTCATTTTCTTCACGAGTAGATACCAATTGTTCTAATTTTTTATGGGCTTGCACTAAAATACTGGCACCAGGATTTTCATATATACCTCTCACTTTCAAGCCTACTAATCTATCTTCTATCAAATGAAAAACACCTACTCCATGCTTCGCTCCCACTTTATTACATTCTGCTATCAGTAATGCCAGTTTTTTAGTTTTTCCATTATATTTTTTAGGTACTCCTTCTACAAAATCTATCTCTATAATTTCAACTTTATTAGGTGCCTCTTCTATGGTCTTACACCATTGCAAAATATTTTTTAATGGTGGTATGAGTTTAGGATCTTCTATTTCACCACCTTCTCCAGTATTACCCCACATATTTTCATCATAAGAATAAGGTTTATCTACTTTTTGTTTTACAGGAATTTTATGTTTTTTGGCATATTCTATTTCTTCATGTCTGCCCATACCCCATTCTCTTACGGGAGCTATAATTTTTAGCTTGGGATCTAAAGTAATAATATACCCTTCAAATCTTACCTGGTCATTTCCTTTTCCTGTGCAACCATGAGCTATTACCGTACAACCATTTTCTTTAGCTACTTTTACAGCTATTTCAGAAATTATAACTCTACCCAAAGGAGTAGTAAGGGCATATCCTCCTTGATAATCAGCATTGGCTTTAATAGCTTGAGAAAGTACTCTATCAGCAAATTCTTCTTTGGCATCATATACAATTACTTTTTGTGCACCAAGCTTTATACCTTTCTTTTTTATCTCTTCCATATTGTCAGCAGTCTGCCCTATATTAATAGTTAATGCTATTACTTCAGCATTATACTCTTCTTGTATCCATTTAAGCATTACAGAAGTATCTAGCCCTCCAGAATACAATAATAAACACTTTTTAAATTCCCCTTTATGAGCTTCATGAGAGGCTACCTTTATGTAATTAGATTGATTATGCATGATTGTAAAATATATTTTTTACTGAGCAAATCTACATCATATTATTATTTATTACAAAAAAGAAATTTTATCAATACAAACCATAATACCTAAAACCCTTTAAGAAAAATAGAGATAAATAAATTCATAGACTTAACAAGTAGGCATATATAGAATATATTAAAAAAGATTTTGACAAGAAAATAATACCTCAATAAAATGTTACTCATTAAAAATTTCATCGCTCAATTGTTCCTGTATATCATTAAGCCAATCTTTATTATGTTAAGATGTGTAAAATTTTCTATAGCAACAATACGATATATCAATACTGCATTAAGGTACTCTTCTCTCCAATTATCAAGACTATATTCTGGAATACACTGATTATAATACTTTCGTTATTGGTAAAGTCAAAGATAGTTTTATCCTTGAAATTACTATAATACATACTATTCCAAAGTTAATACTAAAAATTATACGATATAAAAAAAAGTTACTAAACATTCAAAACCACCTTAAGGAAAAGATTCCCCTCCTCAAATATATTAAGAATAAAACTTAATTCTTCAAAGTTGCAAATCCATTTAGCATGTTAAAGTATGTACCAAGAGACACGCCTACTCATCTCCTGTAAACTCAATTTTCTTTCTAATAGAAGAAATTATTGAATTTTGTAATAACTCTCAGTATTGAATATTCCTTAAAAGTTTTTGCAATGCTTGCTTTTTTAATTTTTCTACTTCAGCTAGTCCTTTAATTCTTTTATCTTCTTGTGTTTTTACTTCTTATATTACAATGCTATCATTTTCAAATTCTAATGCTTTATCTTACTCCTCAAGTATGAGCAATATTTTTTACTCTAATTTCTATGTTTTCCCAATTACCATCATCCTCTTTTAAGATAGCTAAAATAATTTTATTTCTTTGCCTTTTTTTGACTGCTAATAGAAGGATACAATTGATTCACAATAGCCATACTTAATTGATTCACAGAAGATTTTGGATTAGAATAATTATAATTTATACTATTATTAAAAAGATACACAATATTTTGATTTTTTAAATCAATCAACCTTGTTTCAAAATATAAAATATTATCATCATAAGTAATAG
>JBOFDP010000095.1:0-61313 GCA_051647125.1 Chitinophagaceae bacterium
AGAAAGACATTCTATTTGTTGCAATATTCAATCTAAACTTTTTGAGCTTATTTCATCCCAAGCGGAGGGGATAGAAAGATATATTCTTTTTGAAGGTATTATACTCGCTCTTTTGTACTATGCCAAACAATCTAATATAGAAAACTCACTCTGCTATGAATCTTGTGGTATGCTTCAACAACCTTTAGAGTTAGAAAAAATTGAAGCTACAAAAATTTATATTTTACAACATTTAGAACAAAATATTACAATTCCTATTATTGCAAAAGCTGTAGGCACAAATGAATGTTATTTAAAAAAAGGCTTTAAAGCCATAGTAGGAAAAACTATTTTTGAGTTTTTGCAAGAAAATAGAATGCAAAAAGCACAACATCTTTTAAAAAATACGAATAAAAAACTTCTAGAGGTAGCAGAAATGGTTGGCTATGCCTCTATTAGTAGCTTTAGTCAAGCCTTTAAATTTTATTTTGGGGTAAGTCCACGTACTATATCTAAAGAATAACTTTACTCTATAGAAAACATCATAGAGAAATTTATACAAATATTGTTTAGAATTGAAATAGTTACATTTTCTATTTTAATACTTCTGCAATCACATTGCCTGTAGCTCCTGAAGGGTATTGAAGATTCAATAAAGCACTTATCGTAGGTATAATATCATTCATATATACGGTGCGTTGCAACTTACCTTGTTTAATACCAGCACCATAAAATAAAAGAGGGATATGGCTATCATAATTGTACCATTTAGAATGAGAAGAGCCCAGTTTTTCAGAATAACCTACAATCCCAGATTTATATATCACCAACATATTGCCACAACGTTTAGGAGTATATCCGTTTTTTACCATGTTCATAATGTAATAGGGAATAGTGGCATTGGCAAGATTAGTTTCATCTACTACAGAAAAAATTTCAGGTTGGAGATTGAGGTAGTCAATAAGAGTTTGTTTAATAGACTTAAGAGCTAACTGCAAAGAATCTATTTTAGTAATATTTAAGAAAATAAAATTATTACTATATTGCTTAACCAGATCAATTTGATTATATTTTTTAAATAAAATATCATTTAATTGCTGCAACATGATCTTATTTTCAGGTTCTACTCCTGAAGGTATATTGTGTTCTTTTAAAAATTGTTGGTTATGAGCACCTCCATGGTCAGCAGTAAGAAAAATAGTATATTGCCCTTTGCCAATATGATTATCTAAATAATCTAACAATTCACCCAAATCTTTATCCAATCTCAAATAGGTATCTTCTACCTCTACAGAGTTTATTCCAAAAGCATGCCCTATATAATCAGTAGAAGAGAAACTAATCGTTAGTAAATCCGAATAATTGGATTGAATATTTTTCCCCAATTGTTCTCCTTCTATAGCTGCTTTAGCAAAGTGCAACAACAAATTATTACCATAAGGAGTTGTAGAAATTACACTATAATCTGTACCCCTATAAGGCATTAAATAATAAGGAAAAGTATTTTTCCCAAAAGCTTTTAATGGAGAACTATAAAGTATTTTATTTTCATAGGGAACATCATCAGCAGTACTTTGTATATAAGTATCAATCTTATATAAAGTATTCCATGTTTGTGTATATAAACTATCTACTATTTTACGACGATTAAAAAGAACTACCCATTGAGGTAATTCCTTAGCATAAAAACTAGAAGTAATAAAGTTACCTGTTTTATTATCATACCAAAAAGCACCATTCGGGCAATGTCCTGCAGAAATTATTGCACCCCTATCTTTAAGAGATATACCTATCACTTTACTTTTGAAATTAGAAGCCAACCTTAGTTCATCACTAATAGTTGTTACCCAAAGATTCTTAGGACTCATCTTTCCATTATTATTATTACACCCTATAGATTGTACGGAAGAATCTTCTACGCAATACATATTACGCCCTGCTATTTTATCATTCCAACTATTGCCTACAATACCATGAATAGCCGGTACACTACCTGTATATATGGAGGCATGTCCTGCTGCTGTTACTGTGGGTACATAGGGAATATAGGCTTGTTCACAATTATATCCTTGAGCTAAAAGACGTTTAAAACCACCACTGGGAGCAAATCTTTGTTCAAAACGATATAAAAAATCCCATCTCATTTGATCCACCACAATACCTATCACCAATTTAGGCTTATGGATATTTGAGAATGTCGATTGCTGGGCAACAAGGATATTCAGAAAACAGACTAATATACCAGAAATAAAAATAACTTTTTTCATAAAAATAATTTTAAAACAAAGATACAAATTTTTTCTATGACAATAGATTAAACATATTTAAAAATAGGGAGGATAACTCTTTTTTGCCTTACATCCCTCTACAGAAACGATTACACTACTTCTATTAAAAAATATTCTTTTTTACCTTTTTGTATGAGAACATATTTGTTGTGTAATAAATGTTCTATTGTAATACATGCCTGTATATCATTTATCTTTTGCTTATTGATCCCTATAGCATTGTTCTGTATTATTTTTCTAGCTTCTCCTTTACTATGTAATACTTTCATTTGTACCAAAAAGGATACTATATCTATTCCTGTTTCTATTTCGGTTTTAGATATTTTTGAACTGGGAACACCTATAAGCCCATTAAGAAAATTTTTTTCACTAAGCTGCTTCAATCCCTCTATGGTAGCATTTCCAAAAAGTATATTGCTAGTAAGCACAGCATTTTCATATTCCTCTTTACTATGTGTAAGTATGGTAAGCTCTTTAGCAAGCATTTTTTGCAAAAGCCTTTCTTGTGGAGCTTTACCATGTTGTAATATAGCGTGTTCTATTTCCTCTTTACTAAGGAAAGTAAATATCTTTATCCAACTAGCAACATCTTCGTCAGAAGTATTGAGCCAGAATTGATAAAACTGATATGGTGAGGTTTTCTCCACACTAAGCCAAATATTTCCCTGATCAGATTTTCCAAATTTTTTCCCATCAGATTTTCGTATAAGCGGACAGGTAAAGGCAAAAACCTCGCCCCCAGCTTTTTTACGTATTAACTCTGCCCCTGTAGTAATATTCCCCCATTGATCGCTACCACCCATTTGTAACTTACAGTTTTCATTCGTATATAGATGATAGTAATCATAACCCTGTATAAGCTGATAGCAAAATTCCATAAAAGTAATTCCTTGTGTACTTTCCTGTCGAGATTTTACGCTATCCTTAGAAAGCATATAATTTATTGTAAGATGCTTCCCCGCATCAACAATAAAGTCTAAAAAATTTTTACCTTTAAACCAATCATAATTATTCAGCATTTTTGCCTTGTTGGAAATAGAAGAAGAAAAATCTAAAAATTTTTCTAATTGCTTTCTAATACCTGCAAGATTATGTTGAAGTTCTTGTTCACAAAGATGCTTCCGAGCTTCAGTTTTTCCGGTAGGATCTCCTACCATACCTGTAGCTCCACCTACTACTGCTATAGGGGTATGCCCTGCTTGTTGCAAATGCATCAACAAAATAATAGGAACTAAGCTACCTATATGTAGGCTATCTGCAGTAGGATCAAATCCTATATACCCATTTGTTTTTTCTCTTAGCAAAAATTCTTCTGTATTGGGCATAATATCTTGCACCATACCTCTCCATCGCAATTCTTCTATCAAATTCATAAGTAAAATTAGTATTGGTACAAATATAAAATATTTTCTTTTAATTATTTTTTATTATCATCATTCTGTACAAAGAAAAATCCAAATAGTAGAAAAAAGTAAGAAATAGTTGCATTATTTTGTAATTTTTCCGTCAATAGAAATAAAGAGATTTCCTTTAGGAAAATCTAATTGAGTGAGCCTTTTTATTTCCTTAGCTGCTTTATGGGTAGTATCTATTTTAGGTCCTATCCCTTTATATTGTAATGCTGAAATAATTTCTCCGGAAAAAAATTTCCCCTCCTTATTTACATTCACTTTTATAATAGGAGCATATCTTGCACTACCGGAAAGACTCATTCTAAAAGGAGTACAAAAATTCCCTAAACTATAAGCAATTATCCTATCTTTATAAAGCTCTATAGAGCGAGGGACATGAGGTCCGTGTCCAAATACAACATCCGCCCCCCAATCAATACAATAATGAGCCAATTCATATACATTACCTCTATTTTCGCCAAAAAAAATTTCATATTTCAGCGTTACCCTATTGTGTTTTTCTCCTTCTGCCCCTCCATGAAAAGAGACAATAACAATATCGCTTACAGAATCTAAATATTGTACTATTTGTTTTATGGTCTTATAATCATTAATATTTATAGCTCCCACATTGGGAGCTACGCCTACTATACCATAACGTATACCATTTTTTAGAAAAGTAGCATATTCACAAATATTTTTAAGTCCTACGGTGTAAATATTTGCCATTTTTAATATTCTATGAGTATTTAAGATTCCTACCGAACCAAAATCATTGGCATGATTATTAGCAAGATTAAGCACATCAAAACCTGCATTTTTAAGAACTGGTACTACATATTCTGGCATTCTGAAAAAATAGCAACTGTTAGGGTTGTTACATTTTTTAGGTCTTCCACCATGGTTTAATATACACCCTTCTAAATTCCCTAAAACAATATCTCCAGTCTGAAAAATAGGAGTTACATGATTAAAAAGAGAAGTTCCTTTATTGGCAGGCAAATATTGTCCCTGTTGATATTCAGGATAATTAGTACCCATCACAATATCGCCTACGCCAATAATAGTAATAGTGTCCTTTTCTTGTGTATAACTATTTTGTAAAATAAACAATAAAAAAATTAAATAGAATATATAAAAACGCATATTTTTTGAACAGATAGCAAGCTTACCAAGTTATTTTCCAAATATTTTCTTCAACACGTCCCGTTTCATCAGGTTGATGAAATTTTATACTTCTTTTATCGGGCAAAAGTATTGTTTTTTCAGGTTGCCTTTTAGCAGGTAAATATTCACCATTATCCCATTGCATATTATGATTGTCATCATATAAAATTTGTATGGAATAGTCTCCTACGAGCATGGTATCTAAGAAAAATTCTTTTTTATCAATAGCTAATTTTCTAACAATTTTATCATTTTCAAGAATAAATAACACCCTATTTGTTAATGAATCTTGAGACTTTTCAATATGGATTTTAAGATTACTATATTCTTTTTTTTGATGCGATAGCAACGATATCGTATCTGCAACAATATTTCTTCTTAAAAAAGTATCTAATATTGCTCCTTGCTCTATAATAATACGATAAGAAGTATCCATTTGCCACTTATCATATAAAAAAGTAAGTTGTGTCAGTGTGGTATCAAAAATATATTTGTAATCTTTAATAATATACTTTCCAGAATCTAAAAAAAAGAAAATACAAGAAGTATCTATTTCTCGTATGGGTTTGTTGAAAATAAGAGTAATACCTGTATCTAAAATATTAATTTTTTTTGTGGGCTTAGTAATCACTAAAGTATCATTTTTACGTATACGCTTTTTATTGTCTTTAGATTCTTTCGGGATACTAAAGGCATAAAGTATATTTTCTATAGTATCAAGTCCTCCAGAATGTTGTATATCTATAATAGAATCTAAAAATGCAAATGGTTGAGTAGGGTTTAGATAACGATACATTCCTGAAGGATCCGCTATAGCATAAAGGCGATATTTTCCAGGAACAAGATTTCTAAATTCAAAAATACCTTTATTGTTAACACGAGCTATATACCGAGGGCTGTTTTTGATAACAGCAGAATCGTCTAAATCCTTGAATAATAAAGCAGTAATTGTAGAATCTGGCTGACCTGTTTTAGCCTCCAATATTTTTCCTAAATAAGAAATAGAATCTATATGATTTCCTGTAGAAAATACAACAAGAAAAGGTTTATATACATTACCTTCATGAAGATCTGTAAGGGAGTTTTCAAAGTCAATTGTATAAGTAACATTCGAATCTAAAGGCTTTTCCCAAAACATCCACATCTTTTTTAAATTAAAGCGTACTTCTGGTTTATTATCTGCCGAAAATGGATTTACAACTATTTTATTAGCCTCTTTAACATCCACATTTTCATCAAACAAAAAACCTATTTTATTTTGCTTAAAGTTAATAGATGAATCATAAAACGTTTGTGCTATAAGTACAGGAGGGATAGTATCTTTAGCACCTCCTATTAATGGCATATCTACAGCACAACTTGTAGCGAATAATATAGTAGATCCTAGTAATATAAAAAACATAATATTACCTAATCCACAAACTATGACATGCTTTGTATACATACAATTATAAGTGCCAAATATACTATTTTTATGTTGATAAATAAAGATTATAGTTACTTGATCTGTATCTATAGAGAATAAGATCTCTTACAACCAAGTAATATCAGAGATTAATAAATTAAAGCGGTATAATTTCTTTTATTGAAACTATGCTCTTGGTTAAGGAGAAATACTTAATGATGCAAAATCTTGATGTAGATATTTTTGATACCCTGCAAAAGCTATCATCCCACCATTATCCGTACAAAATTGCAACTCTGGTATATATATTTGATACTGTTTTTCTTGTGCTTCTTCAAAAACCTTTTTTCTAAGATAGCTATTGGCAGACACCCCTCCTGCTATGCTTAGTTTTTGAATATGATACTGCTTGGCTGCTTGCAAAAATTTATCTAATAATATTTCTATAATAGTATGTTGTATAGAGGCACAAATATCAGATTTATTTTTTTCTACAAAATCTTTATCTTTTGCTATTTGGTTGTTTATAAAATAAAAAATAGCTGTTTTAAGACCACTAAAACTATAATTAAAGTTGGTTATTTTAGGTTTTGGGAAAGTATAGGCTAAAGGGTTCCCTTCTTTTGCTAATTTATCTATCAATACCCCACCAGGATAGGGTAATCCTAAGAGACGAGCCGATTTATCAAAGGCTTCTCCTGCAGCATCATCTAAAGTGTTACCTATGAGTTCCATCTCTATGGCTGATTTACAACAAACTATTTGCGTATGACCACCACTCACTAACAAGCACAAATAAGGAGGGTTTAAATTACTCTCTATCATAGGAGACAATATATGAGCCTCTAAATGGTTTACAGCTATCAAAGGCTTTTCCAAACACATAGCCAGTGATTTGGCAAAGCTCGACCCTACCAATAAAGAGCCTATCAATCCAGGAGATTGGGTAAATGCAATAGCATCTATTGCCTGTAAATTAATATTGGCTTTTTTAATACTTTCGTCTACTATAGGCAATATATTTTTTATATGTGCTCGAGATGCTAATTCAGGTACTACACCTCCATACAGACTATGAATAGGTTGAGTAGAGGTAATATTTGATATAATTTTACCCTCTTGACATATGCCTACAGAAGTATCATCACAAGAAGATTCTATTCCTAATATAAGTGCCATATATTTTTTAATTTCCTTTCTAAGGCACAAAACTAAATCAATAAGACCTAATACATTACAGAATAATTTTTATTTCTCTTATTTCAAAAATTTACTGTTTCTTTGTAGACTGTGCAAACAGAAGATATTCTACAATCCTTTTCGAAAAAATTGGCTTCTTGCTGTGCCTCAATATTACCACAACAACACCTACATATAAAAAATATACAAGGTAGTGCTTTCGCATTTAATCTCTCTGCGAATAGTCAATGGCATCATACTCAAATAGTTATCACTGAAAATTTTGAACAAGCAGCCTACCTACAAAATGAACTTTGTTCCATAATTCCTAAGATAAAATCATTACTCCTACCATCCTCTTTTGAGGAAGAAAAAACACATCAAAAGATCAATAAAACAAATGAAATACTGCGTACAGAAACTTTAGTATTTCTCTCTAAACAAGTTTCACTTCCCAAGATAGTGATTATTCCTATAGAAGGTTTGTTAGAAAAAATTCCTGATCAAGATGCATTTCAAAAAAATGTTATCAGTCTGCAAACAGGAGATACTATAGATTTAGAAATACTTATTGAACAGTTAATCACTAAGAATTTTGAATGGTCAGATTTTGTATATGAACCGGGGCAAATTAGTTTACGCGGAGGTATTTTAGATATTTTTTCTTTTGCCTACAATAAGCCTTACCGTATACAACTTAAAAGTGATACCATACATAGTATTCGTATCTTTGACACAGAAAACCAAATTAGTGAGAAAAATATTTCTCGTGTAGAGCTTTCTTGCAATATGAATATGTTGGATAATGTTACTTTGGGAAAAATACATTGCCTCCAACTTTTTGATAACAAAACACCTCTTTGGATAGGTAATTTTGAAATGGTCAAAGAAAAGTGTTTATATTATGCAAAAAATTATAATACACATACTGAAAATAAACCTTATTTTGAATTAGATAATACCAAATATACATCCCAGTTTATTTATACTAATTGGCAAGAAACAGAAAAATATTTAAATCAATTTACGATTATTGAAACTAATAAAAAAACAAATTTTAAAATAGATAAATCTATAGAATTCAACCAATCTTTACAACCTGTATTTAATCGAAAATTTGACTTATTACTTCAAAACCTTCAAAACTTACAAAAACAGGGATATACCCTTTATCTATTCTATGACAATGTAGCACAATACCATCGTCTACTACATATCTTAGAAGATTTAGGAGAGCCTATAATACTACATCCAATAGCATTTAATTTGCATCAGGGGTTTATAGACCATGAAATGAAAATTGTCTGCTATGCAGATCATCAAATATTTAACCGCTATCATAAATATAATATTAAACAAATCCAAGATAGCGAAAAACAACTTTCTCTTAAAGCTCTCAAAGAACTTCAACCCGGAGATTATATCACACATATAGATCATGGAGTAGGTGTATTTAGTGGATTGCAAAAGATAGAAATGGACGGCAAAATACAAGAAGCTATTCGTATTTTATATAAAAACAATGATATATTGTATGTCAATATTTATTCCCTACACAAAATCTCTAAATACATAGGTAAAGATAATACCCCGCCAACCATCCATAAACTTGGTAGTGATGTATGGCAAAAACTAAAATCTAAAACCAAACGCAAAGTAAAAGAAATTGCTTTTGATTTGATAAAACTTTATGCTCAAAGAAAAGCTCAAATAGGATTTGCTCACTATCCTGATAATTATATGCAAAATGAATTAGAAGCCTCTTTTCTTTATGAAGATACTCCCGATCAAAACAAAGCTGTAACTGATGTAAAAAAAGACATGGAACTCTCTGCCCCTATGGACAGACTTATTTGTGGAGATGTAGGTTTTGGAAAAACAGAGGTGGCTATACGTGCTTCTTTCAAAGCCGTACTAAGTGGTAAACAAGTAGCGGTACTAGTACCTACTACTATTCTTGCCTTTCAGCATTACCAATCTTTTTCTCGCAGGCTAAAAAATTTTCCTGTTACTATAGAATTTATCAACCGATTTAAAACTACCAAGCAGAAAAAAGAAATCTATCAACAATTGCAAGATGGAAAAATAGATATTATTATTGGTACACATGCCTTACTTTCAAAAGATATTTTTTTTAAAGACTTAGGGTTATTAGTAATCGATGAAGAACAAAAATTTGGTGTAAGCCATAAAGAAAAACTAAAAATTCTTTCTTCTTGTATTGATACCCTTACCCTTACCGCCACACCCATTCCACGAACTTTACAATTTAGCCTTATGGGAGCTCGAGATTTAAGTATTATACAAACACCGCCCGCCAATAGAAAACCAATATATACAGAAGTACATTTGTTTGATATAGAATTTATTCGAGATGCTATATTAAAAGAACTACAACGACATGGACAAATTTATTTTATTCACAATAAGGTACAAGAGCTATATAGCCTAAAAAGCCTCATACAAAATTCTTGCCCCGAAATATCCATACAAATAGCTCATGGGCAAATGGAGGGTTCTGAGCTAGAAAAAGTAGTTTTAGATTTTATCGCACATGAATATGATATACTTCTATGCACCAATATTATAGAAAGCGGTATTGACGTACCCAATGCCAATACTATTTTTATAAACAATGCTCATTATTTTGGACTTAGTGATCTACACCAACTACGAGGAAGGGTAGGACGTAGCAACAAAAAAGCTTTTTGCTATTTACTAGCACCACCATATTCAATACTTACTAATGAAGCTAGAAAACGATTGCAAACCTTAGAACTACACAGTGATTTAGGTAGTGGATTTCAAATAGCTATGCAAGATTTAGACATTCGTGGAGCTGGGAATTTACTCGGCGGAGAGCAATCAGGTTTTTTGCAAGATATAGGCATACAAACATATCAAAAAATTTTAGAAGAAAGCATTCAAGAACTCAAACAAAAAGAGTTTAAAGATATCTTCACCAAAAAAGAAAAAGTATTTTTTCCAAAAGATTGTAGTATAGAAACTGATTTTGAAATTTTAATCCCTGATAAATATATTTCTCAAATTAGTGAGCGACTTAATATTTACACTCGACTAAACAACATAAAAACAGAAGAGAATATACAATACATCAAATTAGAATTAGAAGATCGTTTTGGAAAAATTCCTACACAAGTAGAAGCTTTATTTATAGCATTATCTTGTAAACAAAAAGCCTTGCATTTAGGATTTGAACGTATTATTGTAAAAAACCAAATAGCTCGTTTATATTTTAATGCAAATAATGAATCCCTTTATTTTGAAAGTGATACTTTTAACCATCTTTTAAACTATATTCAAACGAAAACCAATAATATACAACTTAAATCATCTCCTTCCCAAAACTATCTTCAAATGAAGGAGATAAAAAATATTGTTATATTAGAAAAAGAATTAGATAAAATGGTAGTGAAGGAAGCATTTAATTTATAGATTATTATCTTTCAAAAAGTTTTTTATAATTTTTGGAAAAAAATAGTCTGAAAAGTTCTCTACATATTCCCACTGGCATTTTTCTACAATCATTGTTGTCTCGGCTATCAAAAAATAAGCTGTAATTTTTTTGTGTGTAAGTGTTTGGTAATATGCAGGACTCATTGATTTTATAGCTATTGTTGGATAATCTTTTTTTACTAATTGAGTAAGTTGTTTAAAAGACAGATTACTTTTTGTTGTTAGCATAGGAAATGTATATAATCCTTGCCAAATATCTTTTTCCGTACGTTTTTGTAGTGCAAAAGAAGATTTATACTTGACAACTAAAAAAATAAAATATGATGGGACTAAAGCATTTTTTTTCTTTTTTACTGGTAACACATCTACCTGATTATTTTTTAAAGCATAGCAATGCTTATTAAGTATACAAAACATACATAAAGTATTTTTCGGAGTACATACTGTAGCCCCAAAATCCATAATAGCTTGGTTATATATAGCTGGTTGTTTAGCATCTATAAGTTGTTGTGCCAAATCAAGTATTTCTTTTTTTCCTTTTGAGGAAAGTACATCTGTATAAATACCAAAATATCTACTAAGAACCCTATTTACATTGCCATCAACCACAGCATAGGACTGATTATAACAAAATGACATCATTGCAGCAGCCGTATACTCTCCTATGCCTTTTAAAGAAATCCAACCTTCATAAGTTGTAGGAAAATATCCATTACACTCTTTGGAGATATATTTTGCCGTTTGTATCATATTTCGGCATCTACTATAATATCCCAAACCCTCCCATACCTTAAATACTTCATCTTCTGGAGCATTAGAGAGGGATTTTACTGAAGGGAAAGTTTTTAGTAATTGATAATAATATGAGGTAGCTTGTTCTACTCGAGTTTGTTGTAAAATAATTTCTCTTATCCATACTTTATAGGGGTCGGTTTCTCCTACGCCTATGGGTTGTCGTTGATTTTTATGGAGATGCCAATAAATTAATTGTTTAGTAAAAATAGTCTTCATAAAAATAATTTTCATAAAAATAAATAAATAAACTTAAATTTGAAATTAAATTATACTTTGTAGCTAAAAAAGTTTAACTTTGTTTCTTTTTATTATGTACCGTATTTTTTTCATTTTAAAATAATTTTTTTCAACATATCATTTTATTACATTATTAAAAACATTAATTTCTATGACAAAAAAATCACATTTTGATGCAATCCTCACCAAAGCTAAAATGGTGAACAAAACTAAAATTGCAGTTATGAACCCTACCAATGATGTAGCGTTAATGGGTGCTATAGAACCCTATCAAGAAGGTTTTGCAGAACCTATTTTAGTAGGCAATAAAGATATTATACATAAAGTGGCTAAAGCAAACCATTTGAATATTGATGACTTTGAATTAGTACATATAGAAGGAAAAGATGCTGATGTAGCCCAAGCTACTGCCCAATTATTAGCATCTGGAAAAGCTGATGTACTGATGAAAGGAAATATTCATACAGATGATATGATGCGTGCTGTGGTAAATAAAGAAAATGGATTACGTACTACTAATCTTATCAGTCATGTATTTATCATGGATGTACCTGCATATCACAAACTCCTTATTATTACTGATGCCGCTATTAATATAGCTCCAGATTTAGAAGCTAAAGCCCATATTATAAATAATGCAGTATTAATGTCAAAAGTATTAGGAGTGGAAGTTCCTAAAGTGGCTGTATTGGCAGCAGTAGAAATTGTATATGCCAAAATGCCCAATACTGTAGAAGCAGCAGCTTTGTCTAAAATGATAGATAGAGGACAGATAAAAGGATGTATAATAGACGGTCCTTTGGCTTTTGACAATATTATAAGTAAGGATGCTGCTCAAATAAAAGGTATTCATTCTTCAGTATGTGGGGATGCTGATATTATACTTGCTCCACAAATAGAAACAGGCAATGCAATAGCTAAACAATTAGCCTATTTAGCTCATTCAGGTATTGCAGGCGTGGTACTTGGAGCTAAAAAACCTATAGTACTTACCAGCCGTTCAGATTCAGCTCATTCACGTTTAATATCTGCAGCTTCTGCTGTATTATTGGCTGATTATCAAAAAAATTGTAAAAAATAATTCAACTCTCTATAATTAAAAAAATTTTATTTATGTCTAATAAGGTAATATTGGTGGTAAACTGTGGGTCTTCTAGTGTAAAATTTAAAGTCTATACTAAAACTTTAGAGCTTATTGCTCAGGCGCAAATTACAGGCTTAGATGTAATTCCTACCTTTGTAGGTAAAGATGCTAAAGGCAACACATTGGATAAATTTGACTGGACAGAAAAAAAGACCCACAAAGACGCACTAGAATATATTTTTGAATGGCTCCCAAAAAAGTTTGAAGGTATACAAATAGGAGTAGTAGGTCATCGTGTCGTACATGGTGCTTACTATTATCATGAACCTACTTTTATAACAGATGAAGTTATAGAAAAATTAGAGGAAATTATGCCTATATCTCCTTTGCATGGTCCTTTTAATATAATGCCCATAAAAGAAATTAGAAGCCAATATATTGATATTCCTCAAGTAGCTGTCTTTGATACAGGATTTCACAATACAATGGATGAACGTCATAAAAGATTTCCTTTCCCTACATGGCTTCATGAAGAAGGAGTACGCCGATATGGTATGCATGGAATTTCTTATGAATATGTATCTGGAAAGTTACAAGAAATAGCCCCTGATATAGCACATAAAAAAGTAGTTATTTGTCATATCGGTAGTGGATGTTCTTTAGCAGGTATAGAGCATGGGAAAGTACGTATTACCTCTATGGGATTTACAGTATTAGATGGTATTCCTATGGCTACTCGCCCAGGATGTGTTGATGCAGGAGTAGTTTTATATCTTTTACAATTTAAAAAATATACCTTGGAGCAAGTACAAAAACTACTCTTCAATCAATCTGGAGTAAAAGCATTATCTAATGAATTGTCAAGTGATTTTTATCAATTAACAATTTCAGATAAACCAGAAGCAAAATTTGCATTAGAATATATGTATGATTACACCGCACAATATATTGTAAAATTTGGTGTAGCTCTTGGCGGTATAGATGCTATCGTATTTACTGCCGGAGTAGGAGAAAATAGCCGTCCATTTAGAACGCATGTAATCCAGCATTTATCATGGCTCAATCAGGTACAAATCAATGAAGAGCGTAATAATAAAAATGATCTTGTAATAAGCACCGATGATAGTAAAATTAAAGTCTTAGTAGTACCCACAAATGAAGAATTAATGATTGCTAAACATAGTGCAACATATTTGTAATACAGATTATTTATAATAAATTAATACTTACAACTATGATATTGTAAGTATTAATTTATTATATCATATTTTGCTCTATAATAAAATTATTTTTCCCTTCACCAAGTAAAATAGTTAAAGTTTTTTGTTGAATTAGTTCTAGCAATGACAAGAAATAAAAAATAGCATGTATACGATTCTTACATACTTCAAACAAAGTTTCAAAAGACATTTTTCCCTGAACCAATATGCGTTGAGTAATATCTTTCCTAGAATCTTCTATGGTATAGTGATACTTATTAATTACATGTTGAGTTTGATTAACACGATTATTAAATTTAAAAAGAATTTTCTCAAAAGCTTTCATCAGTTTAAATACAGTAAGTGTTTTTATCTCACTACCTTCAGCTTCTAATTCGTTAAGTATCATCATTTCATTTTGTATATTGCCACGATTTATATGTTGTAATCTCTCGTGTTCTTTTTTTGCAAATTCTTGTGCCGCTTCTTTATATGGTTTTAGGGTAAAGATTGCATCTATTAACGATTGTCGAGGATCTATTTCTTCTTCCAACTCATTGATTTCCTTACGAGGCAAAAGCATCTTTGCTTTGATACTCATGAGCGTAGATACAAATAAAATAAAATCACTAGAAAGATCTATATTCAACTCGTCTTGCTGATGAATATAGGATAAAAAATCATTGATAATTTTAGTAATTGGGATATTGTAAATATCTAACTCGTCTCGTTCTATAAGAAATAGTAAAAGATCATAAGGACCTTCAAAAGCAGGAAGCTTAATTTCATATTTTGAAGAATATAACATCTTACTATTAAATTTGCAACTATACAAAAATAATCTTTTCTGCACAAATGAAATTAATGAAAAAAATATCTTACGTAAATATTCTATTATTTCTTGTACCTACTACTATTTGGAGTACTTCCTTCTTATTAATAAAAGAATCTTTAAAAGAATTATCCGTATGGCAAGTAGGGAGTATAAGAATTATTTCTGCAGGAATTATTCTACTTCCTTTGGCTTGGAAATATCAAAAAAAAGTAACAAAAAGAGACCTTCTCTATCTTTTGATGAGTGGAACTATGGGGGCTTTGTTGCCTGCTTATTTTTCTGCTTTAGGAGAAGTACATCTTTCTCAAACAGAAGCCAGTGTTTTCAATTCTCTGACCCCTGTATTTACAATCATTTTTGGTGTGTTATTTTTCAATTTCAAAACTAAAATTTATCAATGGATAGGGGTTTCTATGGGACTTATTGGAGCAATGTATTTGAACTTCTCATTACATCATCAAACACCAGAAAATATTAATATCAATATATATAGTTTCTTTGCTATACTGAATACTTGTTTATATGCTATTAATCTACATTTCATTATCAAAAAACTCTCTCACTTACCTTTTCTTGTCATTGTTACCTTTACCTTTACTACTATTATTCCTTTGGCAATACTCATATTTTTAGTAGGATGGATAACAGATTCTCATGCACCTCCCATTACTTGCTCTTTTTCTGTATTAGAATCCATAGCCTTAGGTGTATTTGCCAGCACATTAGCCAATATAGCTTTGTATAAACTTATTAAAAATACAGGTAGCCTAATCACCTCATACACTAGCTATGTTACTCCTGTTTTTGCATTAATTATAGGTGTGTTTTATGGAGATATGATTAAGCTCCCATTAACCATTTCCTTACTTTTTATTTTATTAGGAGTAGCCTTTGTACAAAAACATAAAGCAACTTAATACTTATCCTTTATTTAGTAATTATTTTAAACCTACAAGCTACTGCTTTTTGAAGGTAATTACAAAATTCATCGCTTAAAGAGAATCCTTTTTGAGGATAATTAATAAGTTTTACAACCTCCTCTTTCTGCACAGGATTGGTAATATGAATACTCATGTTTACGCTACCTGGATGCAAAAGTTGATTTTTTATTTGTTTAATAAACTTTTCTTCTACTTTATCAGCATTTATAAAAAGTTGAATTTCCTTAGTAAACTTATTTCTAAATTCTTCCATAGTTCCAACTTCTGATATTTTAAATTCAACTATTCCTTTTCTAAAAGAATGTTCTTGGAAAGAACCTATTATATATATGTAGCTATAGAGTTCAAGAAAAGGCTTTATAAGTTTGTAATTTGCTCCAAAAAGACGCATCATCACCTTCCCAATTTTGTCTTCTATTTTGACTTCTGCATAAGCAGTACCTTTTACACTAAGTTTTTGTAGACATAACGTAATAAATCCTCCTATTAATATATTTTTTCTAATTACTTTTTTTCGATCCTCAAAATTAGTTTCATATTCATTAAATTTATCAAGACTAGTAAAATTATAGTAACTCATTTCAAAATCAAAAATATCTAAAGGATGTTTACTCAGATAAATACCTGTCATCTCTCGTTCATAGTTTAGCATTTCTACCAAACTCCAAGGGGATACTTCTTGGGGTATTGTAGGAGTAGAGATAAATTCAGTTTCATCCATTACACTAGAAAAAAGAGAACTTGGTTGTTCTTTACTTTGCCTTATCGCTTTTCCATAGTCCATTAATTTATCTATAAACCTTTGTGAACTTTTTGGGTCAGTAGTAAAGTATTGTGCTCTGTGCAATTCTTTAAAACAATCAAAAGCCCCAGCCTTAATAAGGCATTCTAATTTCCCTACATTGAGTTTTGAGTTGATTACTCTTTTTGAAAAATCAAAAATATCTTTGAAATATCCTTGATTCTTTCTTTCTTCAAAAATATTTTTAAAAATATCCTCTCCAATATTTTTTATCCTAGAAAGTCCAAACCGAATAGCTAACTTAGAGGTTACAGAAAAGAAAGAATCTGATTCATTAATATCTGGAGGAAGTACATTAATTTTCATACGTTTACATTCTTCTATAAAGTAAGAAACCTTATCTATGTCTTTCGCATTATTGAGTAATGCCGCCATGTATTCATGTGGATAGTTAGCCTTTAAGTAGGCTGTTTGATAAGAAAGATAAGCATAACATGTAGAATGTGATTTATTAAATGCATATTGGGCAAAAGCCTCCCAATCTGTCCAAATTTTTTCCAAAACCTCCTTAGGGAATAATTTTTTAGAGGCTTCTTCTATAAATTTAGTTTTCATTTTATCAAGTACTGATTTTTGCTTTTTACCCATAGCTTTACGAAGTATATCTGCTTCCCCTTTCGTAAAATTAGCAAGTTTTTGAGAAAGCAACATTACTTGCTCTTGATATATAGTAATTCCATAAGTTTCCCTTAAAAATTCTTCCATTTCTGGAAGATCATATGTAATAGGTTCTATCCCATGCTTACGATTAATAAAATTAGGGATATACTGAATAGGACCTGGACGATATAATGCATTCATCGCAATAAGATCTTCCATTTTATTAGGTTTTAGTTCCCGTAAATATTTTTGCATTCCCTCACTTTCAAACTGAAAAATACCATTTGTAGCACCTTGCTGATAGAGTTCAAATGTTTTCTTATCATTTAAAGGAATATTTTGTATATCTATATCTATATTCTGCCTTTCTTTAATAATTTTTAAAGCCTCTTTTATAATATTAAGATTACTCAACCCTAAAAAGTCCATTTTTATAATACCTGCATCTTCTATAGACGAACCTTCTATTTGTGTTACTAACAATCGAGAATCTTTTACCTTACATACAGGAATAAGTGTATTAATAGAATCTGGGGCTATGATAATACCCGCAGCATGTAATCCTACATTTCTTATAGTCCCTTCTATTTTAGTAGCATCTTCTAACAATCCTTTATATATGGCATTTTCTTTATAATACTTTCGTAAAGAATTAATTTGTTCTATACTATCATTATTCAGCCCTTCTTTATCTTTTAACCCTTCTATAGGAGCATAAAGTACACGATCTAATTTAATACCTGGTTTATTGGGTATAAGAGCAGTTAGCATATTACATTCTTGTATTGGAATTTGCAAAACTCTACCTACATCTTTTATACTAGCACGAGCAGCCATAGTACCATAAGTAATTATTTGTGCTACTTGGTTATCGCCATATTTTTGTACAACATAGTTTATAACCTTATCTCTCCCTTTATCATCAAAATCAGTATCTATATCTGGCATGCTTTTCCTATCTGGATTAAGAAATCTCTCAAAAAGTAGGTTATATTTTATAGGATCTATAGTCGTAATATCCATACAATACGCTACTACCGATCCTGCCGCTGATCCTCTTCCCGGACCTACCAGCACATCCATTTCTCGTGCTGCCTTGATAAAATCTGATACAATAAGAAAATACCCAGAAAATCCCATTTTTCGTATTGTTTCTAATTCAAACTTTACCCGTTCTTCTATTTCGGGTGTAATAATACTATATTTTTTTCTCAACCCTTCATTTACTAAATGTACAAGATATTTGTCTTGTGAATTACCAAATGCTTGAGGTATAGGAAATGCAGGTAATAAAATATCTCTTTTGAGATTTAGAATATCTATTTTCTCTATAATTTGGTTTGTATTATCTATAGCCTCCGGAATGTCTGCAAATAATGCTTTCATTTCTTGCGTAGTCTTCATATAAAACTCCTCATTGGGAAAAGCAAATCGAGGTTTGCGAAATCCTTTTTGTTGTGAAGCAGAACTTACAGAACTAGCATGTACAATTTGTATAGCACTTTCTTCATCCTGCAAAGCATCTCCTTTTTTAGGATCTTCGAGAAAACTTCCCGTATTTACACAAAGCAAAATATCATGTGCTTTCGCATCTTCTTTATCGATATAATGACTATCATTGGTAGCTATTACAGGTACATTATATTTTTTAGATAGATAGAGTAAAAATTCATTTACTTTATCTTGGAGAGACAAAGTATGACGTTGTAGTTCTACATAATAATCCTCACCAAAAATATCAAACCACCATTTAAATTCTTCTTCTGCCTGTTTTTCTCCTTGTAATATAAATGTTTGTGGCACATATCCACCCAAGCAGCAAGTAGTAGCGATAAGGTTATTAGCATATTGTTTTATTAGGCTTTTATCTATACATGGTTTAACATAAAATCCTTCTATATAACTAACGTAAGATAATTGTAGTAAATTTTGATACCCTATTGTATTTTTAGCTAATAATACTTGATGATACCTTTTGGTTTTAGGATTTTTTTGGGTAATATCTTCTACTACATAAAATTCACAACCCACAATAGGCTTTACCTTTAATTTCTTATTTGCATGCACATGTTTATATGCTTCTGCTACAAATTCAAATACGCCATACATGTTTCCATGATCCGTAATAGCCATAGCTGGCATACCGTCATCAATAGCCTTTTGATAAAGTTTCTTTATAGAAGATGCCCCATCAAGCAATGAATATTGTGTATGATTATGTAAGTGAGAAAATTGCATAAGTGTAAAATGAGTAACAAAAATAAATGATAACCGTTTAAGTTCAAAATTTTAATAGTAGATTTTAACCTTATAGGTTTTTTAATAACCCTCCTAAAAAGGCTATTCTTTATCTTGAAAAATATTAAAATATAGTACGAAAAAAAAACTTCCAATTAATTTAAAAAAACTCACAGAAAAGTATAGTTTTGCAATAAATTTGGTATAAAATAGTCTCTTTTATGGGAAGAATATTTGAAGTAAGAAAATCAAAAATGTTTGCCCGCTATGATAGAATGGCAAAGCAATTTACACGTATAGGAAAAGATATAATGATTGCCGTAAAAGCTGGAGGCGGAGATGCTGAGTATAACCCTACACTAAGAAGAATTATTCAAAATGCTAAGGCTATTAATATGCCTAAAGACAGGATAGATTCAGCCATAAAAAGAGCTGTCAGCGGAAAAGATACGGCTAATTATGAAGAAATACTTTATGAAGGATTTGGTCCTTTTGGCATAGCTATTTTAGTGGAAACCACAACCGATAATAATACACGTACAGTAGCTAATTTACGTAGCTACTTTAATAAGTTTGAAGGTAGTTTTGGTACTAGTGGATCTGTTAGTTTTATGTTTCAAAAAATGGGGTGTTTCAAGCTTAATCCTACAAATATCTCTCAAGGGGATTTAGAATTAGAACTTATAGATTATGGATTAGAAGAAATGGGAGAAGATTCTGAAGGGAATCTTCTCATAAGATGTATTTTTAACGATTTTGGTACTATGCAAAAAGCTATTGAAGAAAAAAATCTACCTGTAATTAGTGCTGAAAGTGAATGGATTCCCACTATCACCGTAAAACTTAATGAAGAAGAAGATGAATTAATTTTTAAGCTTATAGATCGATTAGAAGAAGATGAAGATGTACAAAAAGTATTTCATAATTTAAAGTAATATGTATCAGAAAAATCTACCTGTTGTTTTATTATTTTTGGTAAGTATGTTAATGGCTTGCGTAAAATATGAAAAATATCCCTATCTTGAATTTAAAAAGGAAGCAAATTATATTTCAACCTCTGAAACTATAGCACCCAACCAACCTTTTAAAGTAGGAGTAATAGCTACTAAAAATAACGTACTGTTAAAGAATTTTGTAGTAACCGTTCTTTATGATAATGATTCTTTAAGAAGAACTATCTATAGTAATATACTTACTGGTGATTCAGTTAATCGTTATATTGGAGAATACATTTTTACTACTCAAAAAAAAGTAGGTGTAGAAAGATATACTTTTTCTGTGGAATCTATAAATGGCATTATTACTTCTCAGACACTTACTATCAACGTAAACGATCTATAACCAAACTATCCTATTCTAAATTAATTATTCTAAATACAGATTAAACGTATCGCCTCTTAATCCTATACGCATCGCTTCAAGCGCTATTACTTCATCTATAGGAATATTTCCGAGATTCACATTACAGCCTATTTTGTTTATAAAATGTAACTGCTGATTTTTTTGAGGTGCTTCAAAAATCACTTTTTCTATTGGTATTTTACTATCTAATATTTTCTCTACCAAAAACTCTCTTACCTTACCTGTTTTTCTAAAAATACCTACATTCCCAGATTCTCGTGCTTCTGTAATAACATATGAAGCTCCTGCTTCAATTTCTGCACTCATTAACTCTATCCATTTGAAAGGAAGCATTTGAAAACCCTCTTCTTTACTTCCTACCTCACTGAGTACAGTAAAATGCTTAGAAAAAGTTTTAATTAAATTATATTTCTCTTCCTGTTCCATATCCATAGAGCCATCACTAATTTCTACATACTCCATATTATATTTTTTAAGAAGCTTAAAATAATCCTTTAATTGCTTACGTATAACAAAGGCTTCAAACAATGTACCTCCAAAATATACAGGAATATTATGATATTGATAAAGTTTTATTTTTTTATCTAAATTAGGAGTTATAAAACTTGTCCCAAAACCTAATTTTATAAAATCTACATGTACTTCTGCTGTTTCTATAAAGCATTCTGCTTCTTTTAATGTCATTCCTTTATCCATCACCATATTTATCCCTTCTGTACGAGGTTTGGTATTTCTAAGAGGTATTTTTTCTATCTTGAAATTCATACATCCCTATTTATAAATATTTTTCAATATTTGATGTAATTAATAGTTTTAATTCTTCCTGTATGGGCAAGAGAGGGAGTAATTTTTTTAGATTTTTACTTTCTTTATATGAAATCGGTAAAATATGATTCATCATTTCTAAAGCTTTTTTCTTTTGATTAAGTTCCCAAAAAGCTATTATTAAAAAATATACAAAATAACTACGTTGGGTATAAAAAATAGCAGTTGTAGCTGTCTCTTTAGCTTTTTGAAAACTCTCTGTTTGCAACAATTGTATTAAAAAAGATTCCCAATATTTAGACTGTTTAGTTTTATAAACAGTAGCTTGTGAAAAATATTTTAGAGCATCTTGCAAATTATTAAGCTTTAAAAAACATTGCCCACAAAGGTAATAATATGCGCCTTTTTTAGGAAAAATTGCTATAGCTTCTTTTATATAATAATATGCTTTTTGATACTGCTCTCCTTTATATTCTATTTGTGCTAACTGAAATAAAGTAGCATGATCACTACTATCTAATTGTAGTACTTGTAAATAATTCTTTATAGCCTTGCCATATTCCTTATTCTTATACTGGCAATAGGCTAATTTTTTTAATAACTCAATATCTTTAAGTTTACACTCATTCACCAAGTGATCTAAGTATATGGAGGCTTCGTGATATTGACGAATTTTAATATAACAAACTGATAGTTCTATATATGCCAATTCAAATTCATCTTCTATAACAATTGCATAAAGATACGTATCAATAGCTTTTTCGTATAATTTAAGGTGTTGATAAGCATTGGCTAAATTAAACCAAGTAGAAGAATTAAATGGATGTTTATCTATAAATTGTTGATAATAAGGGATAGACTCTTTATATCGTTTTGTTTTTTCTACAAAGATAGCAAAGGTAAACATAATCTCCTCATTCACTAATGAAGGTTGGTCTAACACCTTACAAAAACCATCAAGCAAAATATCAAATTTTTCATATGTAGAAAACAAATCTACATAATAAGACAGCAAATCAGAAAACTCTTCTTTATCCGTTTTAAATATAGATAATGAAGTAGTAAAAACCTCAAGTGCTTTCGCATATTCTTCTTTGATAAGATAAATCTCAGAGGTAAGTATATAAAAATCAATACTATCTTGCCTAAGATTATACACTTGTTGCAATACAAAAAAGGCTTCTTTTATTTTTTTAGAACTAATAAGGATATTGGCTTTATCTATTCTAATCCCTACAGCATAAGGATATTGGCTAATGCCCCATTCAATAAAAGATAAAGCATCTTTAGATCTTCCTAATGCCTGAAGATATAGTACCAATGATTCTATTTCATCTTCTGTAAAATAAATATTTTTTTTATTTTTAAAAAGCTGATACCTTTTTAGTACCTCTTTCCAGTCTAAACTACTATCGTCAAAGTTATCCATATTCCTTATATACTAAAAACTAAAATAGCAGTATGCAATATACCATAGGACATATAATAAAAGTAGTACTATTCTACATTATATTGAGCTAATAATTCATTATATTTCTTAGAATTTCTTCGTCTTAGACTTTCATTTTTTATAAGTTCCTGTATTTTCATAATACCCTCCAAAATACCTTCCGGACGAGGAGGACAACCCGGCACATATACATCTACAGGAATCACTTCATCTATTCCTTGTAATACAGAATAACTATCAAAAATACCCCCCGAACAAGCACATGCCCCTACCGCTATAACATAACGAGGTTCTGCCATTTGAAGGTATACTTGTCTTAATACAGGAGCCAATTTTTTAGAAATAGTACCCATCACCATAATTAAATCACACTGACGGGGAGTAAATGCCATTCTCTCTGCACCAAATCTTCCAAAATCATAGTGTGCTGCTGCTGTTGCCATAAATTCTATACCACAACATGAGGTCGCAAAGGGAAGGGGCCATATAGAGTATTGCCGTGCAAGCCCAATAGCTTTATCTAAACTGGTAGCAAAAAAACCTTCTCCCATATACCCATCAGGTATATCTACTATTTTTACTTTATTGTTAAATCTTACAGGTCTTTCTCCAAGTTTTTTTATTAAATCATTGGTATTATGTTTAAACATATTAAAAAAATTTAATCTTTTGAATCTATTACCTTCTTATTCATAATGTATAAGAACCCTATAAGAAAAAAAGCTATAAAAATCACTACTGCTATAAACCCTGACCATCCTAATACATTAAAATTTATAGCATAAGGATAAAAAAATACAATCTCTACATCAAACAATACAAAAATAATAGCTACAATAAAATATTTTACAGCAATAGGAATTCGAGCATTTCCTTTTTGTTCAATACCACATTCATAATTTTCTAACTTCCTTTTTCCTTTTCTTAATGGTCCTAAAAGATGAGTAACTACTAAAAGTAAGAGTATTAAAGTAATAGCTACTATAACTTGCATTAATATGGGTTTATATTGTAGCGAAGACTGTATGTCTAAAAATGTTATTAAATTCATATATTATATAAATTTTAAAATTTAGTACCCTTCTTAGCATCCGCTTCAGCTTTAGCTTTTTTACGCTGGTATTCTGCCATTTGTTGTTGATAATCTAAAATTTGTTGCTTAGTAGCCAATGCGATAGGGTGAGTAGGGTCTAAAATTAATATATTTTCCCAATAAGGAAGTGATTCCTTATATTTATCTCCTAACATATAGTTGTATGCAATATTTGTATTAGCTTCTATAATATTAGATTTATATTTTTCTATATCATTACTAGCTTCTATTAAATATTTATTCCATGCTTCTACTACTGCAGGTTTAAAATGACTTGCTGTATCTATTCTATCCTCAGTACGAGCTAACCAAAGGAATCCATATATAGGTTCGGAATTAGACGCTTTAATATATTGCTCAAAAAGAGGTTTTGCTTTATCAAATCGCTTCGCATTATAGTTAGCAATACCTGCATAAAAAAGATCACCATAATTAGTATCACTTTTTATTTTCAAGATAGAATCCCAAGCATTAGCAACACCCTCATAATAAAGATATTTTTCAGCTGTTTCACGCATAGTGACTAAAGCTACTAGTTTTTCTTCAGGTTTAGTTTTCATATTTACTATTATAGAATATGCTTCTTCAAAATCTGGGGATCCTTCAGGTATATTTTTTGCTGCAATATTGGCATATAAAACAAAATCTCTATCACTCAAATAAGGTAAATCAGAAGGATCTAATATTGCATTTTCATCCTTAATATAAAGCCTTATTTTTTCTAAAGATTTTTTAGCATATTCCATAGCCAAAGTAGTATCTCCTGCTTGCAAAGCCTTATCACTCATCGTAGAAAAAATTAATGCCTCCAAACGCCATAAACGACCTCTATATGCTCTATTATTCTTTACCTGCTCTCGATAGATTGTAGTATTTTGGGCTGTTTTCTCTAATGCCGATTGATAATTTTTACTCATATATTCCAATTCAGCATCACTTGCAGATAATAATGCTTGTAAAGAAGGGTCTTTTTTATTTGCAATAGTTCCATATAAATTTAAATAATATTTTGCACTATCAGGTTTATTCTCA
This sequence comes from Chitinophagaceae bacterium, assembly GCA_051647125.1. Lineage (GTDB taxonomy): Bacteria > Bacteroidota > Bacteroidia > Chitinophagales > Chitinophagaceae > JBOFDP01. Next base: position 25,320 of record JBOFDP010000095.1, read on the forward strand.
GATAGATAATAAAGATATAATTCATATACAGGAGCTGGGTATTTAGGATTGGTATTAATAGCTTTCCATAAATTTTCCAAATAAGGAGATTTGTCTGTTAGATTAGCATAACTTTTTGCCAAAATATAATACCCTTCAGCAAAACTAGGATTAAGATATATTACTTTATGAAAAGTACGCAACATATTCATAAAATCATGTTGTTTCTTATAGGCATATCCTAATAAAATTTGAAGTTGTACATCATTAGCCGCATTTTTTAAATCCATAGATTGATTTAATAAATTTATAGCCATATGAGGGTCCCCCAAAGGAGCTAATACATTTGCCCTAGCAATAGCTTTTATCACTTCCAAATTCTTAGATCCCGATTCTATAGCATTAACAAAATATTCTCTTGCTTTTGCTGTATCTTTATAAATATCTCTTATATGCAGTTCTCCTAATCCTGCATTAATCAACCCCTCTTTATCCTTACCTTTTCTAAGTTGTAACGCTTTGTGTAATACCTCATAAGCGGCTTTCTCATTGTCTCTAATAATATTTAGTTGTGCCAACCAATAGGCTGCCAAACTATTTTTAGGGTCTGACGCATTAATTTTACTAAAAATATCATACGCTAAATCATATTGTTCATGATCAAAAGCCTCCTTTCCTTCTTTAATACTCTGTGCTTTAGTAGTAACGATTCCTACTATTAACACTATTAACAATAACGTTTTTTTCATAATACTGTACTATTTTTTTTACTAATTTGAAATGTAAAGATATATATTTTTTTTTTATATCTATTTATTAATTTTTATATCCCAATTGTTTACTACTTACCAACATTATAAACACAATTATTTTATTAATATTTAAGAATATGTATGTAGTAAAATATTCTGTAAACTTTTTTTTAATACTATCTAGAGACTACTAAAATATAAAAATTATTTAAACTTAAGATGATTACAAAGAGACATCACCAAGCGTTATAATAATTGATTAATTTCCTAATTTTGCAACACTGCCTTTTTTACTTCAAAAGACATTTGAGCAGGAAATAAATAAGAACGTTTAAAAATTAACTGTCCTCGTTCATTTATCATAAATCTGCCAAAATCCATAGCCCAGCAATCATTACCACATTTACTTGAAAAATATATCTTTCGAATAAGAGGATACCTACCTAAACCAATATTCACCATATAAGGCTTTACATATGCACCATGTGCGATAGCATCCAAAAGAGAAGCTGTAGTTACTCTTTTATCAAAAGTTAACTGTTGGCTATCATCAATATTTCCCATCCAAGTAACCCCTAAAAAGCCTATTGCATGACGATTTTTTCCTACAAAATCAATAATTTCTGGGTAAGTATTAGCACCCTTTATAGCATTATAAAAAGCCTTTCCCTGTAAAAGAGAATCTTGCAAATATATGGCTGTCGAAGTAAGTACACTACCATCCATAATAACATCCCATATTTTATTTCTGGCTTTGCCGGTAGTTAGTATACTTTTTAAATCGTTCAGACTTAGCAGACTATCTTTATTTTGCTTATTTACTATAACAGAAATAGCATCATAAGCCAATAGTATAGAAACAGGATTTACCTCCATCTTATTTTTACAATATACTTTTTCTGCTTCATTTAAAGGACGGGAGATTATCAATCCTTCTACACTATCTTCCTGAAATGCTTTTACACATTCCGCTTCAGGAGCATAATAAATTTTTAAGGTTACTTTATCGCCATAAGAACTATTAAACACCTTAGATTCTTCTTTGATAACAGGTTTAAAAGAAATATCACAAAAAATAATGGAAGATGGTTTTTCATGATTATTCTCTCCACAAGACAATAAACCTAATATAGGAATTACTACCCAATAAAAAATAGACTTAGTCATAAATTATTTCCTTGACGAAAATTTAAATTTTATATACAATTGATATATTCTTAAAACGCTATATAATATTGCTAAAACCCCAACAACATAATTCCATTTTCCTCCAGGAAATGTTACTTCTATATTGATAGATGAAGCCATACATAAAAATATACCTACCCCTAAATAAATAAAAACCATAAAGATAGAACGCACCATATCTGCTACTTCCGAAAAACCATTCATATACATTTAGATATTTTATCTTCGTATAATACAACTATTAATAACTAATTATCCTTGTCTTTTCTAGAAATTTTTGCCTCCATACTTAAAGTAGCATGAGGCACGGCAAGGAGTCTTTTTTTGTCTATCAGTTTACCGATTACCCTACAAATACCATAAGTTTTATTTTCTATGCGTATAAGTGCTTCTTCTAATTTTTTGATAAATTCTACTTGTCTACCAGCCATTTGTACCAACTGCTCGTGTTCTTGCACAGCAATGCCATCATCTGCATTTACAAATGCTTTTTGAGATATATCTTCTTTATTTTTTATAAGATTTTGCAAATACGCCAGTTCTGCTTTAGAACGATCTATCTTTGCTAATATTACCTGTTTAAATTTCTCCAAATCTGCATCGCTATATCTTACAGATGCAATTATGTTATTATTCATATTATTTAAAGTGTTTTCTTTTGATAAAAAAGTAGACTCAAAGTCAGGGTTATAAGGGATCTTTTCTTTAGTACTGGTTTTGGGAATACGCACTTTAGATATATCAGACTTAGGCTTCTTAATAGGTTTTTTTATAACTAATACTTTTTTCTCTTCTCCTTTATCCTTTTTGGGAAGAATGATTTTTTTAGATTCTGATTTTTTTACTTTTGTTGCAACAACTTTCTTAAAAGTATCTTTTTTTGTAGCTACTACCTTTTTAGTAGGCGTTGCTTTTTTGACTGCTTTCTTCGCCATAACCTTTAATTTATTTTTATACTTTTACTACGACTACCTTGAAAAAATTATTATTGATTTCCATCATTTGTATATTGCCTTGTATCGTATCTAAAAAATCAATTCGTTTTGCCAAAGTCTCCGTGCAAATATACTCATTATAATTTTTAATTGATAATTCTATACAAGTATTTTTTTCTACTCCTATGATAATCTTATCGTCAAGTTTCAGATTTTGAGTTTTTCTAATTTGCTGCACTCTATTAATAAACTCTCTAGCATCTCCCTCTTCTTTTAAATCTTGACTTATCTGTGTATCCAATGCTACTGTAATACTACCCTTGCTCGCAAATATCCAGCCAGGTATATCTTCAGTCAAAATTTCCACCTCATCAATAGCAATTGAATAATCAAATACCATAATACTTTTTTGAGTTTCCAAAGTAGTAATTTCTTCATTAGAAAGTTGGGTTAGTTTTTCAGCTACTACTTTCATATTTACTCCCAATTTTTTCCCTAATATTTCAAATTTGGGTTTTACCTTTTTTTTTAAAAATGTAGCCTTGCTATCCAAATATTCTACTTCCTTTACATTAACTTCTGCTTTTATTAAATTTTCCACATATTCCAAATCCTGGTGTATAACACTTTCCGTAATTGGTATAATTATTTTTTGTAAGGGTTGGCGTACTTTGAGATTATTTTTTTTACGAATAGATAAAATAAGTGATGAAATCGTCTGTGCCAATTGCATTCTTTTTTCTAATGTAACATTAATATTTTGTTCATTATATTTAGGGTATAAAGCCAAATGGACACTTTGAAAATCAGCCCTATTAGTTACTTGGTTGAGATTATCATAAAGCCATTCTGCAAAATGGGGAATCACTGGTGCTGTAATCAAAGCTATAGTTTCCAAACATTCATATAGTGTTTGGTAAGCAGAAATTTTATCTTGATTATATCCTCCTTTCCAAAATCTACGACGGGATAATCGTACATACCAGTTACTCAAATATTCTCCTACAAATTCATCCACTGCGCGCATTGCCAAAGTAGGCTCATAATCATTCATGTGGTATTCTACTTCTTTGATCAAAGAATGTAGTTGTGATAAAATCCATCTATCCAATTCTGGGCGATCTTGTATAGGAATATATTTTTCTTTAAAAATAAATCCATCTACATTCGCATATATGACAAAAAACTGATAGGTATTGTATAAAGTACCAAATAATTTGCGTTGTATTTCTTCTATCCCCGATACATCAAAACGCATATTTTCCCAAGGGGAAGAATTTGTAACCAAATACCAACGCGTAGCATCAGCACCATATTTAGAAATTGTAGCAAACGGATCTACTACATTGCCCAATCGCTTGCTCATCTTGTTGCCATTTTTATCCAATACCAATCCGTTGGACATCACATTTTTAAACGCTACACTATCAAACAACATCGTAGACAATGCATGCAAACTATAAAACCAACCTCTTGTTTGGTCTACACCCTCACAAATAAAATCTGCAGGGAAAACTTTTTCTATATGTTGAGTTTTCATAGGATAATGCTGTTGTGCAAAAGGCATTGATCCACTATCAAACCATACATCAATCAAATCGGGTTCTCGGTACAATGGCTTACCACTATCACCTATTAATATAATTTTATCTACTATAGGTTTATGTAAATCTATATCCAGCTTGTCTCCTTTTACCACTAAGTTTAAATCTTTATTATATCCTTTTTTCACTGCTTTTTGATAGTATATAGTAAGCTCTTCAATACTACCTATACAAATTTCTTCTTCATTCTCTTTTGCACGCCAAATAGGCAAGGGCGTACCCCAATATCTACTGCGACTTAAATTCCAATCTACTACATTTTCAAGCCAATTTCCAAATCGACCTATTCCCGTAGATTGTGGTTTCCAATGGATAGTTTTATTTAACTCTACCATTCTATTTTTTACAGCAGTGGTTCGTATAAACCAAGCATCTAACGGATAATATAAAATAGGTTTGTCAGTACGCCAACAATGTGGATAATTATGTTCATATTTTTTTACCTTAAAGGCTTTTCCTTCTTTCTTGAGCCATACCGCAATATCTACATTTACATCTTTATAATCTTTTTCATCTTTATAATTTTTCACATATCTGCTCGAAAATTCACCTACTCCTTTTACAAACTTTCCTTGTGCATCTACCAAACAAATAAAGCCTATATTATTTTGCTTCCCTATGCGATTATCATCTGCCCCAAAAGCTGGAGCTATGTGTACAATACCTGTACCGCTTTCGGTAGTTACAAAATCACCGGCTATAATTCTAAATGGATTCCCCTCTGATTTCACTTTGTTATTGGCTTCATAGGGCATAAGTTGATGGTAACCTAACCCTAATAATTCAACCCCTTTAATTTCATGTAGTATTTTCCAAGGCAATACTTTATCAGCAAGTTTATGCTCCTCCAAATTTTCAGCTTCAGCTTTAAAATAACTGGGAATTAAAGATTTCCCTAAAATAACAAAAAGTGGTTGCTTGGTATAGTGGTTAAATGTTTTTAGAAGTGTATAGTCAATATTTTCCCCAATGGCAAGGGCAAGATTAGAGGGGAGCGTCCAGGGCGTAGTCGTCCATGCCATAATGTGTAAAGGATTTCCTTGGGTGAAAGTAAAAAATTTTTCTGACAATGTATTTTTTTCTATTTCAAACAATGCTGTTACTGTGGTGTCTTTTACATTGCGATAGCAACCAGGTTGATTTATCTCATGAGAACTAAGCCCTGTACCAGCAGCAGGCGAATAAGGTTGAATACTCACACTTTTGTATAACAACTTTTTTTTATATAACTCTTTGAGTGCCCACCAAAGGCTTTCTATATATTCATTTTCATAGGTAATGTAGGGATGCTTCAAATCTACCCAATAAGCCATTTTCTGAGTAAGCTCTTCCCACTTGTCAGTATATTTCATTACCTCATTTCTACAAGTCTGATTATATTCTTCTATACTAATTTTTTGTCCAATATCTTCTTTTGTAATACCCAAAGTTTTTTCTACGCCTAGCTCTACCGGTAAGCCGTGAGTATCCCAACCTGGTTTTCTATAAACATAGAAATTTTGCATGGTCTTATACCTACAAACAAGGTCTTTGAGAGTACGTGAAATCACATGATGAATACCGGGCATACCATTGGCACTTGGAGGCCCTTCATAAAATATAAAAGAGCTATTCCCTTCTCTTATTTTTAGGCTTTCTAAAAAAATATTTTCTTGCTCCCACTTCTTGGCAATAGCTTTTTCTATAGCAGGCAAGTCCAACTGCTGGTATTCATTATATTTTTTTGGAGACATTTTATATCAAGGATAGTTCAATTCTACAAAAATAAAAAATATTTTTTGGAGAGAAAAAAAAGGTTTTAAAATAAGTAATACTATGACCTATATTAATTAAAAATTTTATTATCTTGGGTTAGTTTTTCAGGACAAAAGAGATCTTTATCAAGATTTTTTTATTTGTTTTATTTATTGAAAAAAATAACACCTATTACTTATCTTTATATCATTCAAATAAAAATTATCAATACTATTTTTGGGTACTATAATCTTGCAGATTCTAATCTTTAAACAAATAGTTGTATCTTTACAACATACATTAAATGCAGAGATATGCCCATAAAACTTGATAGTAATTTAATCAAAAAATATAATATTCCTGGTCCTCGATATACTAGCTACCCTACCGTTCCTTATTGGGATAAAAAACCACCCTCTATAGAGCAATGGAAGCAAGCTTTGCTAAACTCCTACCATGCCTATAAATCTCAAGGTTTAAGTATTTATATACATCTTCTTTTTTGCGAAAGCCTTTGTACTTATTGTGGTTGCAATACTCGTATTACCACTAATCATAATGTAGAACAACCCTATATAAAAACTTTGCTTCAAGAGTGGCAAATGTATGTTGATATTTTTGGAGAAAAACCTCTAATCAAAGAAATACATCTAGGCGGAGGCACCCCTACTTTTTTTTCTCCTTCTCACCTATCCTATCTGATAGAAAATTTGGTCAATAAGGGTATTTTATCTGAAGACCCTGAGTTTAGTTTTGAAGCTCATCCAAATTCTACTACCAAAAGCCATTTGGAGACTTTGGCAAAACAAAAATTTACACGTATGAGTCTTGGGGTACAAGACCTAGACCCGAAAGTACAAGATATTATTCATCGTATACAAACTTTTCAAGAAATCAAAAATGCTACCCTCTCTGCTCGAGATTTAGGATATACGTCTATCAATTTTGACCTTATATATGGACTCCCTCTACAAACTTTGGATAGTGTCAATATGACCATTGACAAAGTTTGTGAACTAATGCCCGACAGGATAGCCTTATACAGCTTTGGATTTATACCTTGGGTAAAACCAGGACATCGAAAATTTACAGAAGCAGACCTCCCTAATGATAACTATAAGAGACTCCTTTATGAAACCTCCAAAGCCAAACTCCTTAATACTGGATACATAGAAATAGGCATGGATCATTTTGCCTTACCTCATGATTCTTTGTATACGTCTATGCAAGAAGAAACTTTACATCGTAATTTTATGGGATATACCCCCGCCTATTCCAAAATATCATTAGCACTCGGAGTCTCCTCCATCAGTGATTCTTGGAATGCCTTTGCTCAAAACTATAAAACATTAGAACAATATACACAAACCATAGAAAAAGGGAAATTGCCCATCATGAGGGGACATCTTTTAAATGAAGAAGACCTTCTTATAAGAAAACATATCCTTAACCTAATGTGTCAATTTGAAACTGAAATTACGGATACAGAAAAATATTTGCCTTGTATACAAGAATCCATCCATCGTCTAGAAGAAATGAGACAAGATGAGTTGGTAATCATAGAAGATAATAAAATAAAAATTCCAATAAAAGGTATTCCTTTTGTACGAAACGTATGTATGGCTTTTGATGTTAGGCTATGGAGAAACATCCCCACTACAAGAATGTTTAGCGCTACAATATAGCCTAAAAAATGGGTTCGGTAGTAAAAGGACGTACATCTATATATTGCATACCTGCATCTATAGCCCCCTGCATCCCTAAAAGACTATCTTCAAATACCAAACATTTGGAGGGTTCTACTCCTAATAATGCTGCACAACAAAGCCATGTATCAGGGCTAGGTTTCTGATGCTTTACCTTATCACTACCTACCAAAACATTAAAATACTTTTCTAACCCTATCTCTCGCAATGTCTTTTCTATCAAAGGAGTTTCTGCTCCCGACCCTATAGCCATGGGCTTTTTCCCAAAATATTTTTTTACTATTTTTTCTACAGGAGCAATAGCCGTTAAGCCTTGCATACTATTATGAAAAAGTTCTTGTTTGTGAAGAGCTATTTTTTCACATTCCTCTTTGGAAATACCCCAGTTTTCATGAAATGCACATACTGTAGAAGTAAGCCCCATACCATTAATACTTTCATAAAAAGATTGGGTAAAAGAAATGGGATACCCTTCACAGGCTTTCTTCCACGTATCTATATGAACTTGTATCGTATCGGCTAATGTGCCATCCAAATCAAAAATAAGAGCCTCTATTCCTTGTGGTACTTCTATCTTTTGCATATACACAACATTTTATTATATATTACGTAATTACAAAGGTACTTAATTTTTTTATCAAAGATAATATTTTTCTATTCAATAAATTATATTCATTGCGGTATTTAACTTTGAAAAAATAGCTAAATCTACAATAAATACTTCCTAAAAACTCTCTGAATAAGAATTCCTATTGGGGAATGTTTCTAATTCTATACTATCTATAAAAACTATATAACTATTTTCTCTGTTTCATAGCTTTAGCCCAAAATTATAAACTAATCTTTTTATCTTTGCAAAACATTAAAAAGAATTGTTATAAAATATGTCAAGCAAAAAAGATTATTATGAAATATTAGGTATTAGCAAAAAAGCTTATAGTGATGAAATAAAAAAAGCTTATAGAAAGGTAGCTATGCAATATCACCCTGATAGAAATCCAGGTAATAAAGAAGCAGAAGAAAAATTTAAAGAAGCCGCAGAAGCTTATGAAATATTGAGTAATGATCAAAAACGAGCACAATATGACAAGTACGGTCATGAAGGTATGCGTGGTGCTAACGGCGGTAGTGCTGGATTTAGCAATGTAGATGATATATTTTCTCATTTCAGAGATGTTTTTAGTGGTGATGGGGAAGATAATATTTTTGGGAGCTTTTTTGGTAGTAGCAGAGGGAGTTCAAAAAACAGAGGTTTAGACCTTCGTATAAAAATAAAACTTACACTCGAAGAAATTGCTAAAGGGACTACAAAATCTATAAAAATAAAAAAGCAAGTATCTTGTTATACCTGCGGTGGTACAGGAGCCAAAGATAAAAATAGTGTACAAAAATGTAGCTATTGCAATGGTACAGGACAGCAAAAAAAAGTGATGAATACTTTTCTTGGTCAAGTACAATCAGTGGTTACTTGTAATCATTGTGCCGGTACAGGACAAACTATTACCAGCAAATGTAGTACTTGTAAAGGTACAGGAATGACAACTGGGGAAACAACTATAGATATCAAAATACCTGCTGGGATGCTTGATGGTATGCAAATGAAAATGCATAGTCAAGGGAACGCTGCTCGTCATCAGGGTACTCCTGGTGATTTATATATTATAGCCGAAGAAATACCTCATCCAACACTTACTCACGAAGGTTTGCAAATAGGATATACCTTAAATATTTCATTCCCTGATATTGTATTAGGTACACAAGCAGAAGTGCCTACCGTAGATGGACATGTAAATTTAAAGATTCCTGCAGGTACACAAAGTGGAAAAATTTTTAGACTACAAGGAAAAGGTATTCCTGATGTAAATGGATATAAAAAAGGAGACCAATTTGTACAAGTCAATGCTTGGACTCCTCAAAATCTTACTGAAGAAGAAACAAAAATCATGGGAAAGCTAAAGTCTGCAGCTCACTTTAAACCTAATATAAAGTATCAGGAAAAAGATTTTTTCCAAAAGATAAAAGATTTATTTTCGTAAGCGAATAATATGTTATATTCATGGATAAATAGAGAAATATGAAAACCAAAACAGAAACACATTATGAAACAGTTATTGGAAAAAATACGTTCTATTTTTATAATCCCGAATTTCAGGATATATATGAGGGATATATTACTTCATTAAATCAAATTCTTTTAGTTATTAAATCTGAAATTGAGTCGAAAGGATTGACAAAAGAGATTTTTGAAAAATTATTAGAAGAGAAAGAAAATGGTTTGCGAGCATTATTGGCTTTAACTGGGTTTGCAAATGAAAGTTTAAAAAGATTGATTTCTGTTGTAAGAGTTGTTGAGAACAAAGAACTTCAAAAATTACTTTATACTGATAATTGGAATGAAAAATCTGATAATGTGGAAATTTTCAGAATGGAGCGATACAAGAATTGAGAAACTGATTAAAACAAATGAATATTTTAGAAAAGGTATTGTAAATCTTTTTTTGAGGGCTCAACAATTCCATTTTTGGCTCAGACACTTCCTCTTTTTGAACTTAAAAAATTGAGTATATCCAAACTGCAATTTGAAATTCCTGCATTAATTGATACGATTGTAAGATATAAGGAAAAAGGTAGTTATGCTGGAAAATCTGAAAACAATCCAGAATATTTGTTAGCAAACATTCTTTCAAGAGTTAAAAATTCCTTTTGAAAAAGGTGACTTAACAGAACTTTTTGCTAATGAACCTGTTGAAAAAAGAACTATGGACTTTATTATACCCAATAAAATAAACCCAAAAATCATCATTGAAAGTTCATTTTTAGTGACAACTTCATCTGGACAAGGAGACAAATCAAAAACTGAAGGAAACATTAAAAAATTAATTGAAAAATATTATCCGAAAGCAAAATTTATTGGTTTTGTAGATGGTATCGGTTGGTATGTACGGAAAGGAGATTTAGTCCGTATGGTAAGTGCCTATGATGATGTTTTTACTTTTCATAAAGAAGAATTATCCCGATTTACAAAATTTTTAAAATCCAATTTATAATGATTAAAAAATATATCAATAATATTATACAAGGTGATTGTTTAGAATTATTGAAAACAATACCTGATAATAGCATTGATTGCACTTTTGCAGACCCGCCTTTCAATTTAAAAAAAGGGTACAATAGTTATAAAGATAAATTGCAAATTCAAGAATATTTGGATTGGTGCGAAAAATGGATTATTGAAATGGCAAGAATTACAAAACCAACGGGGTCTATTTTTGTACATAACATTCCCAAATGGCTTACTTTTTATACAGAAGTATTAAACAAACACGCAGATTTCAAACATTGGATTTGTTGGGATGCAGCTACTGCTCCAATGGGAAAATCTTTGCAACCAGCTCACTGCGGTATTTTGTTTTATGCAAAAAATGCCAAACAACTTAAATTTTATGAAATTCGTTATCCGCATAAAAGATGTAGAAAATCAGGTATTTTAGCTAAAGATTATGGTGGTAAAAAATTTATGCTTCATCCTTTTGGTCCTTTAGTTTCAGATGTTTGGACAGATATTTTTAGAATAAAACATAATAAATATAGAGATGAACATCCTTGTCAATTGCCCATTCATTTATTGGAAAGAATTATTTTAATGTCTACCGATGAAAATGATATTATTTTAGATCCATTCAATGGAACAGGAACTACCGCCATTGCAGCTAAGCGATTGGGAAGACAATATATTGGTTTTGAATTGGATCCTGATTATGTAGCTATTACAAAAAATAAATTAGAACAAGAACAAGCTGTTTCTAAAATCGGTGATTTTTGGATTAGTTATTATTTAGATGAAATCATTACACTTAGAGATAATGATTGGGAGAAACTCAAGCAATATTTTCATATTCCTCAAAATGTGCAAGAAATCGATACTTATCCCATCAAACTTATGAAAAAAATGAGTATTAATATTCCTCTAAAAAATAATTATTCTATACAAAAAGAACAATATAATAATAATGGATTGTTCTTTGAAAATGAGTTCTAATATAAATAATTAAAACAATTTTTGCCACAGGAGTATTTCGCTCACCAATGAAAATTATAGATAGTCAAGGAAAAGAATTTTGGGTATGGACAGTTTCTGAATTTGTAGATGATAGTTTTTTTAATGGCGAGTTGCATAATCCAAAATCGTTGGCAAATACTATACAAGAATTGCAGTAAATTTGTATCATGTTTACAAAAGAATATATCAAAAAATTAAAGACTACTAATAATGGTCATATTGATTATTTAATTACAGAGCAAAAAGATGCGAGAAGTATCAATTTCATATTAGAAAATTTGGGACAATTGCCACATAATTTTGATGCTACAATTTTATATAAACTTCTGCTACATTCTAACACTCAAGTACGATTGAATGCTGTAAAAAATATAGGAAAATTGAATGCACAATGTAATACGGATATTTTAATAACTTTTTTTAATAAAGAAAAAGATACTACGGTTAGAAGAGAAATTATTTCATCTATTGGCAGACAACGAAAACTTGAAAACAAGTACTTTTTATTTGATGTATTAAACGATATTGACCCTAAAATTGTTTGCCAAGCTATTAGAGCATTATTAGTTTTTAAAGGCGACAAAGAAATAGATAACAAATTACAAACACTTATCAATCACGAAAATGAAACTGTTCGTACTGTAATTTACAAAGAATATTTTGCACAAGAAAAAAAATTAAATGATATACTGCCACACGCACAAACTTACAATTAGTTGAAAAATGTTGTGGTTCATGTTGATGTTCGCAAAGTGCTTAAACTTGTTCAAGAGGAAAGTATTCATTTAACTTTCACTTCGCCACCTTATTACAATGCCCGCGACTATTCAATTTACCCAAGTTACGAGGCTTATTTAAAATTTTTAGAAGAAGTTTTTTTAGAAACATTTAGAATAACAAAAGAAGGTCGTTTTTTAATTGTAAATACTTCTCCTGTGATTGTTCCGCGCATAAGTCGCTCGCATTCCAGCAAACGCTATCCGATTCCGTTCGATATTCATCATTTTTTGGTAAAAATGGGGTGGCAATTTATTGATGATATTGTTTGGATGAAACCCGAATACAGCGTAAAAAATCGTATTGGTGGCTTTCGGCAACATCGTAAACCATTAGCATATAAACCAAATAATATTACAGAGTATTTAATGGTTTATCGCAAACAAAGTGATAAACTATTAGATTGGAATATTCGCCAATACGATTTTCAAACAGTTGAAGAAAGCAAAGTTACAGACGGTTTTGAAACCAATAATGTTTGGAAGATAGACCCAAAATCAGATAAAATTCATTCCGCAGTTTTCCCTGCTGAACTTTGCAAAAGGGTGGTTGAGTATTACTCTTTTAAAGGAGATTTAGTTTTTGACCCATTCGCAGGAAGTGGAACTTTTGGTAGAACAGCCAAAAAATTGGGTCGTAATTTTTTTTTAACCGAACAAAAATCGAAATATTTTGAATATATGCAATCGTTCTTAAAACAAGACGTTTTATTTAAAGAAGATGTAATAAAATTTTTAACACTCGAACAATTTAAAGAATCAATACAATGACACTAACCAATCAAATTTTAAAGAATATTATCACAAGAGTAATCAAATCAAAAGATTACAGAATTGAAATTGTAAACCTAATCAATATTGAATTTTTACAATTTGCAGTAGATTTTTTTAGAAAAATTGTTGATGCCAAATTGCAAAGCAAAAATATTACTATAGATTGGTACAAAAATGCTTTTCTCAATCCAAATTTATCTGCAAAGGAAATTGCCATAAATAGTGGGTTGAATAAAAAAACGATTCATAATATGTTCAATTCATCAACAAGAGAAATTGTGGTTAACACAAGTAATGAGCACTATGATTTACTATATCAAAGTATCCAAAATCTTATAGAATCTGAAACAGAACTTGACCTCACATTGACAATCAAGTTTAAAGGGGTTTCTGTAGAATTGAATGTTAGCGAAAGTTTGATTGTTATCAATACATTAGCAGTGAAGCGATCTGCATTGCGTGGAGGTGCATGGGCTACAGCGGGAAAAAGTGTTGAAAAATATTTAATGCGTACAATTTGTGAACTTTACAAAGTGCCAACAGAAAATTTTGATGCTGCAACTTTTGTAAAAGATAAGGGCAAAAAAGTAGATAGAGAAATTGACTTTTATTTGATTGAAAATGAAAACAAATATCTCTGTGAAGTAAAACTTATGGGTAAAGGAAACCCAGAAAGTGCCGATGCGATAATTGCGAGAAATAGTGATGTTTTTGTGGCAGATACTTTATCACAACAAAATAAAAATCAATGCGATGAACTTGGAATATTTTGGGTTGCTTTGCGGGATAAAGAAGGATTTAGAAGATTCAAATTAGCATTAGAAAAATTACATATTCCTCATCAAGATTATAAAGGAAACATAGATATTGATTTACCAAAAATTCTCAATAAACTATTTAAAAATACATAAGCCATTATTTTTATGCAAAAAATATATCTTCAATCTCTCGTGTCGCAACGCATACTTACTGGGCATCCTTGGATATTTGACAATGAGGTAAAAGCCATTCCTGCCAATATAGAAAATGGGAGCATTGTAGAAGTGTATGATAAGGAAAATAAATTTGTAGGGAAAAGTGGTATTAATACTCATTCTAAAATGCTGATTCGCTTATTTACTCATAACCAACAAGAAATTTTTCTATCAAAAAATTAAAATGACTTGAGAGTTACGAAAATTGCTAGGTATATAGAAAATTGTAGGTTAATATTTGACGAATCTGACGGTTTATATAAGCTTAATTGATACGTTTGGCAATTACTTTGTATTATAAACACTTTCGCTTTGTTTGGAAAAATGCAAAAAGGACCAAAACCAGGCTATTTCCTGGATCAATATGAAAATAGAAAAGCTATTCAACACATTGTTAAAAGATGCGGATGTATTGGAATCTTTTTGCTATGTAGGTTCGTTTAGTCTACATACCGCACACTATAAGCCAAAAAAGTAATAAGCATTCGATGTATCAGAATGGACGGGTAGTACAGGATCAAGAAAATGCGAAGTTAAACAAATTGTAAAATATATGTTCTTTCGAACCAGTAAATGCCTTTGATCAACTGACAATATGGGAAAAACATGGAATGTAGGTATTTTATATCCACCTGCTTTTACAAAAAATAGAGAAACTATACAAAACGCAATTATAGAATATAAAGAGATTAACTTACTAGCTATGAAGCTAATAAAACCTAGAGGATTTTAATTTCTGCATTATATACTAAATTAGTACGTCCATAACTTTTTTTTAATATTATAGATATGGCGGATCGGAATGTACACAAATCTATTTCAATACTCAATCACAATATCACCCCATACTTTGGCACATAAAAACTACCCAATATTTTAAATTTCTTATTGCACAAATTGGGTAGACTTCTTTCAAAATGATTCTATCTATAGCCTTTAAATATTTATCAAAATAAGTAAGGTTTTTAATTTATCTTTGTATAAATCAAATATAACTCAATATGAAAAAATATACCCTTATTTTCTTATCAATTTTGGGTGTTTGTATGGTGAATGCACAACAACCTGAATGGCAAAGTCAGTATGCTATGGGATTGAATAAAATTTTACCGCATTCTCATGTATTGCCCAAAGAAAGTTTGTCAGCTATTATGAAGGGTGATTATTTTTCATCCTCTAATTATCTAAGTCTAAATGGTGCATGGAAATTTAACTGGGTCAAAAATCCAGATAAAAGACCTAAAGATTTTTACAAAACTAATTATTATGTAGACAACTGGGTAGATATAGAAGTACCGGGCAATTGGGAACGACAAGGTTTTGGGTTACCAATTTATGTCAACACATCATATGAGTATGATTTCCCTTTATTCAAGTTTAAGAAAAATCCTCCTATCGTACCTAACGAAACTAATGAGGTAGGATCCTATCGTCGTACTTTTATTATTCCTGAAAATTGGAGTAATAAAAGAGTAGTGCTTTGTTTTGATGGCGTAAAATCTTTTTTTTATGTTTGGGTAAATGGTAAGTTACTGGGATATAATCAAGATTCAAAAACAGAAGCTGAGTGGGATATTACGGATAAGATTAAACCCGGAGAAAATGTGGTAGCTGTGGAAGTTTATAGATGGAGTGCTGGGGCTTATATGGAATGTCAAGATTATTGGCGTATTAGTGGTATAGAACGAGATGTTTATCTTTATGCTACCCCTAAAACTTATATTGCTGACTATAATGTAATCTCTACTTTAGAAAAAAACTATACCGATGGATTATTTGATCTTACAGTAACTATTGGTGGTGCTAATAAAAATATTTCCTCACTCAAATATAGACTTTTTGATGCTAATAAAAAAGAGATAGGCACCCAAGAAGTAAACATTAAAACCAAAGATTCCAATTACATAGTTCAATTTGATACACTCAAATTAGTAAACATTAAACCCTGGAATGCAGAACATCCTACATTATACTATCTTTCCATGGAGCTCCTCAATGATAAAGGCAAAACCATTCAACAAACTGGATGCCAAGTAGGTTTTCGCACCACAGAAATTAAAGAAGGACGTTTTTGTATAAATGGTGTTCCTATCCTTATAAAAGGGACCAATCGTCATGAACATTCTCAAAAAGGACGCACCGTATCAGAAGAACTGATGATACAAGATATAGAACTAATGAAACAGCATAATATTAATACTGTAAGAAGTTCTCATTACCCCAATAACAAACGATGGTATGAATTATGTAACCAATATGGACTATATATCATAGATGAAGCCAATTGTGAATCTCATGGTATGGGCTATGGAAAAGAATCTTTGGCAAAAGATACTTCATGGAGAATACAACATATACAACGAAATCAACGTATGTATCAAAGATCTAAAAATCACCCAAGTATTGTAGTATGGTCTATGGGGAATGAAGGGGGTATGGGTATTTGTTTTGAAAAAACATATGAATGGTTTAAATCAGCAGAAAAAACACGTCCTATTCAGTATGAACGTGCAGAATTAGAACCTTTTACCGATATTGTTTGTCCTATGTATACAAGCACAAACAATATTTTAGATTATGTGAAAAAACCACAACTACGACCTATTATTTTATGTGAATATGGGCATGGTATGGGAAATAGCGTAGGAGGTTTAATCGACTATTGGAATGTATTTGAAAATAATCCTCAGGCTCAGGGAGGATGCATTTGGGATTGGGTAGATCAATCTTTTTTAGAAATTGATAGCAATGGTAAATGGTATTGGACTTACGGGGGTGATTATGGTGATCCCTCCAAAGTACCTTCAGATGGAAATTTTTGTGATAATGGATTAGTAAGTGCTAATCGTAAACCTCATCCTCATCTTAAAGAAGTGCAAAAAGTTTATCAATATGTTAAAGCCATAAGTTTAGATGAAAAAAAAGGGATAGTAGAGTTTAAAAATTGGTATGATTTTTCTAATCTAAACGAATATATCTTACATTGGGCATTATTTTCTAATACAGGAATAGAATTAGCAAAAGGTACGGTTGATGTTGCTTGTTTACCTCATCAAACAGCAAAGGTTGTAATACCCTATCTATCAGCACTAAAAAACGCTTCTTATAAGGAGGCTTATCTTAATCTATGGTGGACACCTCAAGAACCTTTACAATGGCAAAAAGAAAAGGATTTTCATTCTGCTTACGACCAGTTTGTTCTTTCACTAGGAAAAAATAAATCTCAAAAGTCTATAACTTCAAAAATTCCTTGTAAGGTAGAAGGAAATAAAATCATAGCCCATAATGTAGTTGCCACTTTTTCAAAAAAAACAGGGGAATTAATTTCTTATCTCATTAGAGAGAAAGAACTTCTTGCTTCACCTTTAAAAATTGACCTAAATCGCCCCTCAACAGATAATGATATAAGAGATACCCAAGGGCATCATTGGCGAAAAATAGCTTTGAATGGATTGACACAAAAAGCACAGTCAGTAACATTGAAAACCATCTCCTCAGGAGGTGCTGTAGTAAATAGTTTTGTTGAGCTATATAATGGAAAACAAGAATTAATAGGTAATGCTAAATTGATATACAATATAGATGCTAATGGAATAATTAATATAGATTGCTTTGTTGATCTTGATACCTCAAAAGTCAAATCGGTTGCTCGTATAGGACTTACAACTAATCTTCTCAAATCAATGAATCAGATAAAATACTTAGGTCGTGGCGACATAGAAACCTATGCAGACCGCAAGCAAGCTGGCAAAATTGGTATTTATTCTACAACAGCAGAAAAAATGTTTAACTACAATTATACCAATCCTCAGGCATGTGGTAATCGTACTGATGTACGTTGGGTAAAAATCACTAATGAAAACAATAAAGGTATTGAAATAAAATCTAATCAACTTTTTCAATTTGCAGCTTTACCTTATCAAGATGAAAATTTGGAAACTAGTACACATATTAATCAGTTAGAAGATAGAGGTACAATTACCCTTCATTTGGATAGTGAACAAACGGGTTTAGGAACTGCTACTTGTGGACCCGGTATTGCAGAAAAATATTATATAAAGATAGAGCCTAAACAATTCTCTTTTACATGGATTCCTATACAATAATTCAAAGAGAGAAGGTAATAACCTTCTCTCTTTGAATACGCAAAAAACTATTAATTAATTGTAGCAGAAAAAAATTCTCTATTCATGCGTGCAATATTAGTTACAGATACACCTTTAGGACATTCTGCTTCACAAGCATAGGTATTAGTACAATTTCCAAAACCTTCTTTATCCATCTGAGCTACCATTCCTAATACACGATCCTTACGTTCAGGATCTCCCTGAGGTAATAATCCCAAGTGAGAAATTTTTGCTGCTACAAACAACATTGCCGAAGCATTCTTACAACTTGCTACACAAGCTCCACATCCTATACATGCTGCAGCATCAAATGCCAAATCTGCATTTTCTTTAGATATAAGCAAACTATTAGCATCTTGAGGATTACCCACATTAGAAGAAATATATCCTCCTGCTTGTATAATTCTATCAAAAGAGGTACGATCTACAATTAAATCTTTTAATACAGGGAAAGACCTTGCTCTCCAAGGTTCTATAGTAATGGTATCTCCATCTTTAAAAGCTCTCATATGAAGCTGGCACGTAGTAGTACGTGCCCATGGTCCGTGAGCACGACCATTAATAAACAAAGAGCAAGTTCCACAAATACCTTCTCTACAATCATGATCGAAGGCAACAGGTTCTTCTCCTTTATGTACGAGTTGTTCATTAAGCACATCAAGCATTTCTAAGAAAGACATTTCAGAAGAAATATTTGTTACTTGATATTTTACAAAGCTACCCTTTAAATTTTTATTTTTTTGTCTCCAAATTTTTAGAGTTAAATTCATATTATAATGTTCCATAAAAAGATAATAATTTAAGTTTTTTTATTTATAATTTCTTTCTGTAAAATGAGCTACTTCATATTCCAAAAGTTCTTTATGCACTTCCCAAGTACAATCTTTTGTAGCTTCCCAAGCTGCAACAAAAGCAAATTTTTTGTCATTACGTAAAGCTTCCCCTTCTGGCGTTTGATATTCCTCTCTAAAATGCCCACCACAACTTTCTTCTCTTTGTAAAGCATCTATACACATAAGTTCACCAAGCTCTAAAAAATCTGCCACACGCAAAGCTTTTTCTAATTCTGTATTCCAAGCATCTTTTTCACCTGGAATAAGCAAGTCCTTATAAAATTCTTTACGTAATACTTGGATTTCTGTAATCGCTTCTTTCAGTCCTCTCTCATTGCGAGCCATACCACATTTATCCCACATGATTTTTCCTAATTTTTTGTGAAAGGTATCTACACTTTGCTTACCTTTTATATTCATCAAGGTATCAATTCTCTTTTGCACTTCTTGTTCTGCTTTTTCAAATTCTGGGTGGTTCGTAGTAATAGGTTTAGTATGAATTTCTTTAGATAAATAAGTACCTATAGTATACGGAATAACAAAATAACCATCTGCCAATCCTTGCATTAAGGCTGAAGCTCCAAGACGATTAGCCCCATGGTCAGAAAAATTACATTCTCCCAAAGCATACATTCCTTGCACGGTAGTCATCAAATCATAATCTACCCAAATACCACCCATTGTATAATGCACAGCCGGATAAATACGCATAGGTACGTTGTAGGGATTTTCCCCTGTAATTTTTTCATACATTTCAAACAAATTACCATATTTTTCTTTAACTACCATTTTTCCTTTTTCTATAATTCCTTCTTGAGAAGGATTTTCTATACCATGTTTTTTACATTCCATTTTTCCGTAACGAACAAATGCATCTAAGAAATCAAGATATACAGCTTGCTTAGAAGTTCCTACGCCATAACCAGCATCACATACTTCCTTTGCGGCACGGCTAGCAATATCACGAGGAGCTAAATTACCATAAGAAGGATATTTTCTTTCCAAATAGTAATCTCGTTCTTGTTCAGGTATTTCATTAGGTTTACGAATATCTCCTTTTTGTTTAGGCACCCATATTCTACCATCATTACGTAAAGATTCTGACATTAAAGTAAGTTTACTTTGGTGATCTCCCGATACAGGAATGCAAGTAGGATGTATCTGAGTAAAACAAGGATTTGCAAAAAAAGCTCCTTTCTTATGAGCTCTCCAAACAGCTGTAGCATTACAGCCCATAGCATTGGTACTGAGAAAAAATACATTACCATAACCACCAGAAGCCAAAATAACAGCATGTGCAAAATGACGTTCTATTTTTCCAGTTTCTACATCTCTAATAATAACCCCACGAGCTTTACCGTCAATAATAACAGGTTCAAGCATTTCATGACGAGTGTACATGGTTACATTCCCCAAAGCTACCTGACGTTGAAGACTTTGATAAGCACCTATAAGAAGTTGTTGCCCTGTTTGTCCAGCAGCGTAAAAAGTACGTTGTACTAAAGTACCACCAAAACTACGATTGCTGAGCATTCCTCCATATTCACGAGCGAAAGGAACCCCTTGTGATACGCACTGATCAATAATAGCTCCGCTTACCTCTGCCAAACGATATACATTAGCTTCGCGCGCTCTAAAATCCCCTCCTTTAATAGTATCATAAAAAAGACGAAATATAGAATCACCATCATTTTGATAGTTTTTAGCCGCATTGATACCACCCTGAGCAGCAATAGAATGGGCACGACGTGGAGAGTCTTGATAACAAAATACTTTAACTTTATATCCTAACTCCCCCAAACTAGAGGCAGCAGAAGCTCCCGCTAAACCAGATCCAATAATAATAATTTCAAGTTTTCTTTTATTGGCAGGATTGACCAAACTACAGGTAGATTTATAATCAGACCATTTTTCGTTTAATTTTCCTGCAGGTATATTTGATTTCAACATAATAAATGTGAGTTTTAAAGAAATTCTAAAAAGAGTTTAAGATAAAAAATGTTTTACAACATAAAAATAAATAGGCATCATTGCAAATATAGCCGGTATAATAATACCAAAAAAGCCAATACTTAGCCATTCTATAATTTTTTTACAAAAAGGATTTATGACTCCCAATGTTTGAAAAGCACTTTTAACACCATGTATTAAATGATAGGCTAATACTATCATAGCAAGAACATATAAAACTACTATCCATAATTCATTTTCAAAAGTATATTTCACCTCTTTAAACATGTCTCTTATCAATACAATTTTTACCCCATCTTGAGTATTCGTAAATTCTACTCTTTTGGTGGTAATCCCTTCAGGCAAAATCATATTTTCTGTTTTTTCTATATGATGAGGATCAAAAAAACTTACTACATATTGAGAATAAGGCGTAACATTTTTTACCTTATACGGATACCAAAAATTCGCTAAATGTACTACTAAAAAAAGTAAGATAAGCACACCCAACCATCCCATAGAACGACTATACCAAGTACTATTGGCTTTTGGACGAGATACAGAATAACGTACTGGACGAGATTTATAATTCTCATACCACAACCAACATCCTCTTAAAACATGGTATACAATAATAAAATACAACCCCCAAGAAACAATTTCTATGAAGATATTTTCTCCCATAAATGCAGCATAGGTATTAAACGCTAACCCTTGGTCACTAGCAAATAATTGAAGATTGCCTATAGCATGCACAACGAGAAAAAGGCTGAGAAAAAGACCCGTCAAAGACATGGTTACTTTTTTACCAATAGATGAATTTAAAAAAAATCCTGTTTTCATTTTTATAATCAATATTTAAGTTTGTAATACTAAGAACAAACACAAAGATAGTCATTATTTTTACAAACAAAAAAATACTTTTTATATATAACTATTCGGTATAAAAAAATCTATTATACAAAATTTTAGATATTAAACAATACATTTGCTGAGTCAACCTAATTAAGAAATCCCTCTTATAATTCTTTTTAAATAATCACCATCAATCTATACTTTAAAACTCTATAAATTTTAAAATGCTTAATAAAAAGGAGACATTAATTTCTAATAATTAAAATCTTAAAATAAATAATTTTAACCACTTCAACTCCAAACTTCTATTAACAGTTAAGCCTAACTACATTAAACCTCTATTAAAAATATTATCTCCAACTTTTGTATATTTGTGCAAACTATAAAAAATATAAAAATATTCACTATGAATGAACGAATACATACTTTATCTGAACAAGAACTCATAAGACGAAAAAAACTACAGGAACTCAGAAAATTAGGGGTCAATCCTTATCCTGCTGATTTCTATCCTGTATCTCACCACAGCATAGAAGCTAAAGATATGTATACAGAAAAATATCAAGGTAAAGAGGAAAAATTACAAGTATGTATAGCAGGTAGAATTATGAGTATTAGAGATATGGGAAAAGCCTGTTTTGCGGTTATACAAGATAGTGAAGGAAAAGTACAAGTGTATGTACGAAGAGATGAAATATGTCCTGTTGACAATACAACGCTCTATGATATGGTATGGAAAAAGTTTTTAGACATTGGGGATATTATAGGCATAGAAGGTTATATGTTTATTACAAAAACAGGAGAGGTTTCAGTACATGCTAAAAAGTTTGTTTTACTCTCAAAATCAATAAAGCCATTACCCATAGTAAAAGAAGCCGAAGGGAAAATGTTTGATGAAGTTTCAGATGCAGAATTTAAATATAGACAAAGATACGCCCATCTTATTATAGACCCCCACGTAAAAGAAATTTTTAGGAAACGTACTTTACTATTACAAACTATTAGAGATTTTTACAATGCAATGCATTTTTTAGAAGTAGAAACTCCTGTATTACAAACTATTCCTGGCGGGGCTTCTGCACGTCCCTTTGTTACTCATCACCATGCGTTAGATACAAACATGTATTTACGTATAGCCAATGAGTTATATTTAAAACGATTGATTGTAGGAGGATTTGACGGAGTATATGAATTTTCTAGAAATTTTAGAAATGAAGGTATGGACAAAACTCACAATCCAGAATTTACAGTAATGGAAATGTATGCTGCTTTTAAAGATTATTATTGGATGATGGAAATAACAGAACAGCTGTTGGAAAAAATTACCCTTACCCTAAACCAAACTACCACTCTTTTTGTAGGCGATCGACATATTAATTTTAAAGCTCCATATAGAAGAATGCCTATTCTTGAAGCTATTAAAAAATATACTGGGAAAAATCTACATGGGAAATCTGAAGAAGAAATAGGTAATATCGCTAAAGAACTTAAAATTCCTGTTGATAAGACTATGGGAAAAGGTAAACTTATTGACCATATTTTTGGACAAAAATGCGAGCATCATTTTGTTGAACCCACCTTTATAACTGATTATCCCGTAGAAACTAGTCCGCTTACCAAAAAACATCGTAGTGAGGAAGGTCTTGTAGAGCGCTTTGAACTCTATATAAACGGTAAAGAAATAGCCAATGCTTATACAGAACTCAATGACCCTATAGAACAACAACATCGCTTTGAAGAACAAATGAAGCTTCTTGACCGTGGCGACGATGATGCTATGTATATAGATCATGATTTTTTACGTGCTTTAGAATATGGAATGCCTCCGTGCTCTGGGATAGGAATTGGAATAGATAGGCTGATTATGCTCATGACCAATCAAGAAAGTATACAAGATGTACTTTTTTTCCCTCAAATGCGAATAGAAAATAATCCATAAAAAATATGATTAATGTAATCATATTTTCCTTAAAGTTTAGTTTCTTTGTATGGTTAATAATTGCATATATATTACAAAAAATTTAAATAACTGTATCAGAAAAATACTTACTTTTACTAAGATAAATAATTTCATCATCTCATTATCATAAAAAGTTACACTTGAAATTTAAAATTACGAAGCTTGCTTTTAGAAAAATATTTCTATTTACTATTTTTCTTAGTCTATTATCTTTGATTGTTGCCATTATTATTCAAGTCAATTGGATATATAGCCTCAACAAAGTAAATGATCAAAACTTACAAAATAAAATCAATCTTGCCATACATTCTTTCATAGAAGATTATCTTGAACAAGAGATTAAAATGTTGGATAAGAATTTTTCATACTTTAATCAGCCACAAGATACACTTAAACAACATTTTAATGCTTCATTCAAAAAAGTTGGGTTGGAAAATATAGACTACCAATTCGCTATAAAAGGAGAAGGTGGCTTAGGGATTATAAAAGACTATTATCTATATCAAACAAAGCACTTTGAAGAAAACCAAACAGACAACTATTATATTTATGAAACACCTATAGATATTAACCGTAGATTACAATCTCTTTTTACAGGAAACTACATCCTAATTACACAAATTAACAAAACACAATCTCCGATATTCTATAATATTGCCATAAGCATATTTATAGGAATAATGTTTACCTTGCTATTTATTCTTACACTATATTTATATATAAAAACTATTGTATCAGAACGCAATGTAAACAAATTAAAAACAGACTTTGTCAACAACATGACTCATGAGTTAAAAACCCCCCTTGCTACTATTGGTCTATCGGCAGATGCTTTATGTCAAGATGTTGTACTATCAAAAAAACAAAAAATTTTAGAATTTGCTCAAATTATTAAAGTTGAAAATAAAAGAATGCTCTCTATTGTAGAACGAGTATTAGAAGCAGGAAGATTGGAAAAACAAGAACTTATATTACAAAAAGAACCTATCGATATACATACTATTATACAGGGTGTATTGGGGTTTTTTAAGCCTCTATTAAACGATACCTATGCTGCTGTGGAAGTTAAAGAAAAGGCAATACAACACATTATTGTAGGAGACAAATTTCATCTCCAACAGGCTTTTTCAAACATTATAGACAATGCTGTAAAATATCAAAGCAAGGAAAGACCACTGAAAATTAGAATTACCACTGAAAATAAAAATCACTACCTGTTAATTAAAATAAAAGATAATGGATTAGGAATAGAACCTGAAGATCTTTTACATGTATTTGAACGTTTCTACAGAACCTATACAGGCAATATTCACAATGTCAAAGGCTTTGGATTAGGGTTAAGTTATGTAAAGTATGTAATAGAGAAATTAGGAGGTAAAGTAACTTGTAGCAGTATTCTTAATAAAGAAACTATTTTTTTCATTTCATTACCTTTGAAATAATAAAACTCATTTGATAGAATTGCCTTAAAAACTATTTGCAGGTAATAATTCTATTAACTTATAAGTTAGAACTTGCAAAAATTAATGTATATTTGCTTAGTACTAAATATTTTTCTTCTTATGATTAGCACAAATAATACCTTAAAAAATAATCACTCCCCTAATTTTTTATTTGAAGTCAGTTGGGAAGTAGCCAATAAAGTAGGTGGGATTCATACCGTATTGGTATCTAAGCATCAAGAAGTTGCTAAAGTTTTTGGAAAAAACCAAATTTATATAGGTCCTGATTTAAAGAATGGTATTCAAGATTCTTTAGAATTTATTGAAGATAAAAGACTATTTAAAGAGTGGCAAAATGAAGCTCGAAAACAAGGATTAAAAATAAGAATAGGACGATGGAAAAAAGCAGATAATGCAATCACCCTGTTAATAGATTTCTCTACTTTTATAGAACAAAAAAATAATATTTTCTCTCATTATTGGAAGAAATATGGTTTAGATTCTCTGAAAGGACAATGGGATTATGTAGAACCTGCTATTTTTGGACATGCTGTAGGTAAGGTGATAGAGAGTTTTTCTCGTTTTCATCTTTCTTCAAATTACAATATAGTAGCCCATTTTCATGAATGGATGACTGGCACTGGATTACTCTATATTAAAGAAAATACACCTCAAATAGGAACAATATTTACCACCCATGCCACCGCTTTAGGAAGAGCTATTGCAGGTAACCAAAAACCATTATATAAACTTTTGAAAAGTATTAACCCTCAGGAAGAGGCTGATAAATTACAAATTGTTGCTAAATTCTCCTTAGAAAAAATTACTGCACAAGAAGCAGATAGTTTTACTACAGTAAGTGCTATTACTGCTGGTGAGGCAGAATATCTTCTGCGACCTATAGACCTTATTACTCCAAATGGTTTCAATACTGAATTAGTGCCTTCAAACTACGCTGAAAAAAGAAAACAAGCAAAAGAATTATTGCTAAAAATATTTTTTGGACTTACTGGAGAATTTAGAGAAACAGAAGACACTTTCTTCGTAGGGATAAGTGGTAGATATGAATATAGAAATAAGGGTATTGATGTATTTATAAAAGCATTGGGAGAAATTAACAAGAAAAATAATATAAATAAAAAAATAGTAGCTTTCATATTAGTACCCGCTGGACATACCACTCCACAACAAGAACTTATCAATAATATGCAAGGAACAAATACTTATGCTCCTGCTAAAAATACTTATCTTACTCATCATTTATCTTATCCTGATTGTAATGATCCTGTATTAAATACTTTAAAAGAAGTACAAATATTTAATGCCCCTGACCAACAAGTATCTTGCATTTTCGCACCCGTATATTTGGATGCACAAGATGGTGTTTTTAATCTAACCTATTATGATATATTATGTGGGTTGGATCTTACCTGCTTCCCTTCTTACTATGAACCTTGGGGATATACTCCGCTTGAAAGTGTAGCCTTTAAAGTACCTACTATCACTACAGATTTAGCCGGATATGGACTTTGGGTAAGAGATCTTTTAGGTAATAAAACAGAGGGAGTACATGTTATACACCGTACGGATGATAATGATGAAAAAGTGATCCAAAATTTAGCACAAGTAATTACTAAATATTGTAATAAATCTAAAAAAGATTATGAAAAAATAATTGGAGATACTAAACAATGTTTAGAAATTGCTGAATGGAAAACCTTATATAGCTTTTATATAAAAGCATATCAAGCAGCTATAGAAAAAGCTGAAAATAGAGATTATCAACCAGGAGCTTCTTCTAGCAAGGATGCTTTTACAGATTATATCAGTAAACAAAATCAAGCCGTAGGACCCATCTCCCACCCTATAGTTGTACAATTGGAAATACCCGAAAAGCTAAAATTCTTAGAGGTCCTTTCAAAAAATTTTTGGTGGAGTTGGAATACAAAAGCAAAATCATTATTTTGCAATATAGACAAAGAACTTTGGGATGCGGTATATTACAATCCTGCTGATTTTCTAAATCAACTGTCTTTACAAAAATTTCAAGCTTTAGAAAAAGATACACCCTTTCTTAAGAATCTTGCAGAAATTAAAGAAGAGTTTGAACATTACATGTCTAAGAAGCCAAGCATTTCTACACCTCGTATTGCTTATTTTAGTATGGAATATGGCTTACACTCAAGTTTTAAAATCTATTCCGGAGGACTAGGCATATTAGCCGGTGATTACTTAAAAGAATGTAGTGATCAAGGGGTAGAAATGGTGGCATTGGGATTATATTATCGTTATGGATACTTTGCCCAAGGTATGAGTTCTCAGGGAGAGCAACGTGTAATTATGGAAGACCAATTCAACAAAAAAAATCCAGCAACTATTTTGTTGAATGAATTTAAAGAAGAAATACGCATAAAAATTCCTTTTCCCGGACGCACCCTATACATGCGTATCTGGAAAGTAGAAGTAGGTAGAGTACCTTTGTACTTATTAGATACCGATATTTCTGAAAATTTGGAGCAAGACAGAGGTATTACTCACCAACTTTATGGTGGGAATTGGGAAAATCGCTTAAAACAAGAAATGATACTCGGTATAGGTGGAGCAAAATTAGTAGAAATATTGAAGTTTAAACCTGATTGTTATCATCTTAACGAAGGACATGCCGCTTTATCTGTACTTGAACGATTAAGAAAGTATGTTGAGATGAGACACTTCTCTCTTGCTGAAGCTATAGAAATAGTAAGAGCAACTTCTGTATTTACAACACATACTCCTGTACCTGCAGGGCATGATTCTTTTTCTGAATATTTAGCCAAACCTTATTTGCATTATCTTACAGAAAAACTTAATATTTCTTGGGAAAAACTATTCAACTTGGGAAAAACAGAACCTTATGATAATAAATTTAGTATGAGCTATCTTGCTGCCAACTTATCGGTAATGATTAATGGCGTAAGTAAGTTACACGGAGAAATTAGTAAAGATATTTTTAAACCCATGTGGAAAGGGTATCATGTTAGTGAGTTGGATATTAAATATGTAACGAATGGTGTGCATTATCCTACATGGTGTGCAAGTAACATACAACAAGTATTTAACAAACATGTTGGCAAAGGATTTGGACTAGGAAACTATAAAACTGATTTAGTAAAAAATATTCAAAACATTGATAACAAAGAAATTTGGGAGGCTAAACAATCTTTAAAAGATCGCCTATTCGTAAGTATTAAAAGAAGAATTTTTACAGATTTGAGATCGTATTATACACCCAAAGAAATAGAGGTTATCTTAGAACAAATGAATCTCAATGTGCTTACTTTTGGGTTTGCCCGTAGGTTTGCTACATACAAAAGAGCAACCTTATTGTTTAGAGATTTAAATAGACTCAATGAAATTGTCAATCATCCTAAACATCCCGTACATTTTATTTTTGCTGGTAAAGCACATCCGAATGATATACCTGGACAAAAATTAATACAACAAATTGTACAATATTCTAAACGACCTGAATTTTTAGGAAAAATTACCTTTATTGCCAATTACGATATGCAACTTTCACACCGTTTAGTGCAAGGGGTAGATGTATGGCTTAATCTTCCAACTCGTCCATTAGAAGCTTCTGGTACTAGCGGACAAAAAGCAGTCCTTAATGGTACCTTACATTTTAGTGTACTTGATGGATGGTGGGCAGAAGGATACAAAGAAAAAGCAGGGTGGGCTCTTCCTTTAGAAGCTGTTTATGAAAACATAGAAGAACAAAATGATTTAGATGCGGTAGAGCTTTACAATCTTATAGAAGAAGATGTTGTTCCTACATATTATAATAAAAATAAAGATAATATTTCAGAAGATTGGATTACCCTAATCAAAAATTCACTCTGCGAAGTTGCCTTTGATTACACAACTACCAGAATGCTCAATGATTATAGAAACAACCTTTATAATCCACTTACCAAAAGAGCTACTCTACTTAAGAAAAATGATTATGCCTTAGCAAAAAATTTAGCCTCTTGGAAAAAACGAATTACTGCTTTTTGGGATGATCTTTATGTAGAAAGTGATGGAAATAAAAATTTTTCTTCGCAACTTATTCTTGGACAAGAAAAAACCTATCACGTAAGAGTGAATATAGGACAGTTAGAAAAAGAAGATGTTCGCGTAGAACTATTGGTTTGGGACAATAATTCACATAAAGAAAAAATCATTCATTACCAAGCTTTTAAATGTATGCATCAAAAAGAAAATACCCTTTTTTATGAAACAAACTATCTACCACAATTATCTGGGAATTTTAGTATAGGTATTAGAGTGTATCCCTATAATGAATCATTGGGCAGTAGGACTGACTTGGCACTTGTAACATGGCTTTAAGTATGATTTTTCTTATTAAAAATCTGAGCATTAAAAATTTATGATTTTCTCAATGACAGGATACGGTAGTTATTCTACCGTATTATCTTCTAACTTGTCGTTTAAAATAGAGCTTTTTTCTGTTAATGGAAAAGGTCTTACGGTAAATATTAAATCCTCTATTTTTGATAAGCTCAAAGAACTACAAATAAAAGATAAAATTACAGAACATTTAAAAAGAGGTACAGTAGAATGTTCACTTTATCTTGAAAAAGACAAAAAAAAAAATACACATTTTATACAAGAAAAAATATTTGGGCAATTTATACAAGAAATCACAGATTTAGGAAAAATATATCATTTTAAAAAGGAATTATTATTACCTTATTTTTTTCACGTACCTAATATATTTCAACAAAAGCAAATATTTTCTTTAGAAGAAGAGGAACATATTTTTTTAGCTATTGATCAAGCTATAAAAAACATTTTAGATTATAGAAAAAAAGAAGGCAATAAACTAAAAGAAGATTTTCATAAGCAGTTAGATTTTATTCTTCAAGAACGATTAAAAATTCTGGCAATAGAACCTCAACGTAAACAAAAAGTAAAAGATAATCTACTCAAAGAGCTACAAAATCTAACCCCTATAGATGAAAATCGTTTTCATCAAGAATTAGTTTATTACATAGAAAAAATGGATATTCATGAAGAACTTACTAGACTAGAAATACACTGTAATTATCTAAAAAATTTTCTTGAAGAAAAAAATATTGATTATAAAGGTAAAAAAATAGGATTTATCTTGCAGGAAATTCTAAGAGAAATTAATACCTTAGGAGCGAAAGCCAATATAGTAGAAATACAACAAATTGTAATCAATCTGAAGGATGTAATAGAAAAAATGAAAGAGCAAAGTTTAAATATTTTATAACTATAAAAATTATGAAAAAAGTAGTATTTTTATTGGCATATTTATTTTTAATAAGCTGTGGAAAAGTAGAGCTGTTTGAAAAAACAATATCTATTCCAACCCAAGAATGGAAATCTACTTTTAAGCCAAGTTTTATTTTTAATATGCCTGATACGTTACAAACATATAATATCTATTTTTTTATCAGACATCGTACTTTATATGAATATAACAACCTATGGATAAATCTTTTTATAAAAAATAATATCCAGCCTAAAACTGACACCTTAAAATATGAACTTACCTTGGGTAATAATAATCTAGGTTGGTTTGGAAATAGACTTGGAGATGTTGTAGATCAGTATATATTGCTCACTCCTACACCAGTAAGATTTTATAAAGGAGAAAACGAAATTAGTATTATGCAGATTATGCGTCAAGACCCTTTAAAATATATACTTAATGTAGGTCTTCGTATTGAACCTAGCAAATAATATTTTATCCGAAATTCGGTATTTAATATAAAAATTAATTATTTTTTAAATAAAAAAGATATTTTTTTTATTTATATTTGTATTATAATATAATTTTTTAAGATTGTAAAAATATATAGTTATGAAATTTTGGGGAATCTTATCTTTTTGTTGTACTGCACCTTTTCTTGTTGCACAAAATATTCAAAACAATCATAGTTCCAATCATGCTAACAAATTTGAACTTTTGGGTACGATACTTCCTACTCCGAATGAATATCGTGCAGGGAGTGGCGCACCAGGGCATAAATATTGGCAACAACAAGTTGATTATAATATTGTTTGTAGTCTTGATGAAAAAACAAGAACCCTCTACGGAGAAGAAACCATTACTTATTATAATAATTCTCCTGATCCTCTTTCCTATCTTTGGCTTCAATTAGACGAAAACCAACATAGTAAGAAAAATAATGCTGGTTTTAGAGAAAGTTCTTCTATGCCAAACCAAATTTTGAACAATGAAGAGATTGAAAATATGCAAGCTATAGACAATAATAATAGTCTTGATAGTTTTGGTTGTAAAATAGATAACGTTTCTGATGCTTCAGGAAATCCAATATCTTATACTATCAATAAAACAATGATGAGAGTAGATTTGCCCAAAGTACTAAAACCTCAACAAAAACTAGTCTTTAAAATAAAATGGCATTATGCTATTACGGATAGGAAAAAATTTTGGGGGAGAGGAGGATTTGAACATTTTGAGGATGGAAATGATTTGTTTACAATAACCCAATGGTATCCTCGTCTATGTGTTTATAGTGATTTTTCGGGATGGCAAAATCATCAATTTACAGGGAGAGGAGAATTTGCCCTTACTTTTGGAAAATTTATAGTACATATTACTGTACCCGCAGACCATATTGTAGGATCTACTGGCGAATGCCAGAACTATAATAAAGTACTTTCTCCAATACAATTAGCACGATTTGAAAATGCAAAAAATACGGATAAAGACCCCGTAATGATAGTTACTTTAAACGAAGCCAAGCAAGCAGAAAAAAAGGATACACTATATGCAGGAAAAACTAAAACTTGGATTTTTAAAGCAAATAATGTGAGAGATTTTGCATGGACATCTTCTAGAAAATACTGTTGGGATGCTATGTATACTGCTGTAAAAGGAAAAAAAGATAAAGTACTTTGTATGAGTTTTTATCCTAAAGAATCTTATGCCTTATATCAAAAATATTCTACTAAAGCAGTAGCTCACACACTAAAAACTTATTCTCATTTTACTATTCCATATCCTTATCCAGTGGCTCAAAGTGTGGAGGCTTCTAATGGTATGGAGTATCCTATGATTTGTTTTAATTATGGACGTACAGAAAAAGATGGCACTTATACCCAAGCCGCTAAGTGGGGAATGATTGGCGTAATTATACACGAAGTTGGTCATAATTTTTTTCCAATGATTATTAATAGCGATGAAAGGCAATGGAGCTGGATGGATGAAGGACTAAATACCTTTGTACAATACCTTACTGAAGAACTATTTGACCCAAACTATCCAACTACTCGTGGTCCTGCATTTAAGATTACCGAATATATGCGTTTGCCCAAAGAACAATTAGAACCTATTATGACAAATAGTGAAAACATTATTCATTTTGGAAAAAATGCTTATGCCAAAGCCGCCACAGGACTCAATATTTTAAGAGAAACTATTATGGGTAGAGAATTATTTGACTTTGCGTTTAAAACTTATGCTACCCGTTGGGCATTTAAACACCCTACTCCTGCTGATTTTTTTCGTACGATGAATGATGCCTCTGCTATTAATTTAGATTGGTTTTGGAGAGGTTGGTTTTATGACATTACACCAGTAGACATTGCCTTAGATTCAGTAAATTTATTTGTACCCACTACCCAAACGAACATTCCTTTTTATAAAAAAGATACCTTAGTATATAATCCCAAAATAGCTCGCCCAGCTGATATTTCTAAACAAAGAAATAAAGCAAATAGTTCCATAACCTTTTATGTAGATAGAGATACCTCATTACTCGATTTTTATAGTAGCTACAAGCCCGACTCTATAGAAAAATTTATATATACCAAATATCAAGGTTCTCCACTTACAGAAGAAGAACAACAAAAATTAATGCAAAATAAATACTTTTACCAACTATATTTTAGCAATAAAGGGGGTATGGTGATGCCTCTTATTATAGAATTCACCTACGAAGATAGCACTAAAGAAACTGATAAAATAAATACTGAAATATGGCGTAAAAATGAAAAAAATGTAACCTTATTTTATGTAAAGAAAAAACGAGTAGCCTCCATACAAATTGATCCAAATAAAGAAACTGCAGATATAGACGAAACTAATAACATATGGCCTAGAACTAACAATACTTTACCTACAAAATTTGAACTCTATAAAAAAGCTAAAAATATAACTGTAGAAAAACCTAAAAATCCTATGCAAAAAGTGGGTATTAATAATCCTATATATTAAAATTATAAAAACAAATACCTTTACAGGTGAAAAGGTATTTTATGATAAAGAAATCAAATAATAAAAGTATTAATAATACAATAATAGATAATTTTTTCAATGATTTAGATATTTTAGGAATTATAACAACCTTGCCCATCTATACTTTTTTATATTATTTAGAGCAATCTTTTTTATTTCATTTTACAATTAACCCTAATAAATCTAAAGAAATATCATATAATAAGAAACTTTATTTTTTTGAAACATACGAATACTATGATAATCTACGACACTTAGAATATTATATTTATATAAATGAAATACACGATAAATATCTTTTGCCAGAAGCCAAATCTATACAATTTTTATGGGGGATGAAAGGTTCAGGCAGTCATATAGAAAAATCAACCTATATACAGCAACTTATTGTGGTATTAATGCAAATACCCCAGATAAAGTATGTAGGTAAAATAGAAAAGAAAAAGATTATTTCTAAAGAATTTTTATTATTTTAAGCTTCGTCTACTCTATTGTTAAAGTTCTTTTAAAACCATTCTTTTCTTTTAAAATATATCAAAGCTATAGATACACCAAATATCATAATACTCAAAGAATAGCCATATCCCCATTTCCAATTAAGCTCTGGCATATTAGAAAAATTCATACCATATACTCCAGCAATAAAAGTAGGTATGGCAATACACACAGTAATAATAGTTAGAATTTTGAAAACTTTATTTTGCTCTACATTGATTTTATTAGAAATATTTTCCCTTAAATCATCCAGACGATCAAAATTATATTGCAAATGTTCTGCTATAACCAACAAGTCTTTTCGTTCCTTAGAAATGACACCAAGAACATGATGAGACATAGATATATTACGAGCCAACAAAGATAAAATACGTTGAAATTCTGTAGAAGATTCCTTAACTAAAATATTAGCAAAATTAAGCTTTGTAATAGTATCAAGATCTGATTCTATAAAACGTTTGGAATAAAGTGTTGTTCTGTATAACTGCTTGATATGCTTAGAAATTATTTCTACCAAATCTGCATAATAATCAGAAGAAATACTTATAATAAAAAGTAATAAATCTTCATACGTTTTAATTTTTAAATGAGGATATCTATAGCTAAATTTGGTAATTTCAAAAAATTTTTTTTCTATCCTCGAAGTAAGAAATATAAAAAAAACTTGATTTTTTAATACAAAATAAACTATCTCTTCATCAAATGAAATATTTTCAATAGATAATGGTATAGAAAAATTAAAAGATAACTGATTTCCAGATTCTTGATAATGAGAACTAATTTCTATATCTTCATTTTGCTTAAAAAAAGATAAATTAAGATTGAATTTTTTGGCAAGACATTCTAAATCATATTCTGTATAATCAATAATTTGTATACTCAAATACTGATTCATATTATTAGAAATATCATCAATAATATCAAATTTTCTAATGCGTCCTGTTTTGTATGTGATTTCAATCATAACAAAATTATTTTATAATCTTTCTACAGCACGTAACCAACGTTCTGGCAATTCGTTATTTATTGCCATTTGGTAATCTTTTAACGTACAAGGAATGTATTGATTATTGGGTAATTGTACCCACCATCTAAAAGAAGACAAACTTTCTAAAAAAACTAATGCCTCTGTATCTAAATTTACTTCAAACGAATTAAAATAATCAGTAATATTATGAGAGTCTTTAGTTGGGAAAATATCCTTCTTATTACGTGCATATCCATCAATAAAATACCACATCATTTGTGCAACTAACATAGCATAAAATTTTTCGTCATCTATACTAGCATCATAGCCACAAATATGAGTAACATTAGAACAACAACTCATTCCAGCAAATTGCATTAAACGACACAAGCTTGTAGACTCTAAACCATGTGGTGATTGTTGATGCATTGCATAAGATAAAGGTTTTACACTTTGTAGATTAAAACTAATAATATGAGCTAATCTAAAGAGAGGTTCCATTTCCTCTAAATGCTCTTCCACTGATCCTAATCGAAATAAATCTGATCGATAAGATTCAAGAATTTCCATCAATTGAGGATGTACTAAAAAAGCTTGAAACCCTA
>JBOFDP010000096.1:0-10110 GCA_051647125.1 Chitinophagaceae bacterium
TACATAAACTCAGAAAATGTGGCTAAAAAGGATAAATTTCATTATGTAGAGTTTAATGATTTGGGGTATAAAATGATAGTACTTGGGAGTTTCCTTGACAGCAAAATTTTAAGCTCTACAGAGGTATTCTGGGAAAAAGAAAAGGAGGCAGAAAAAATTAATATTTTATCAAAACAAATGAAAGAACAAAATGGGGGATAT
The DNA here is from genome assembly GCA_051647125.1 of Chitinophagaceae bacterium. Taxonomy (GTDB): domain Bacteria; phylum Bacteroidota; class Bacteroidia; order Chitinophagales; family Chitinophagaceae; genus JBOFDP01. The sequence goes on from JBOFDP010000096.1 coordinate 202, forward strand.
TTTATTATCAATACTGCTTATTTTTCTCTAATACCAGACTCATTTTTTAGTGAAAAACTACTTAGAGAATATCTTTTTATACATAAAAATAATTTTGATACCAAAAAATTTATCCCTTACTGTGATGCTTGGAAAAAAGAAAAATTATTCCTTACTTATGCGATGCCTAATTATTTGTTAGACATACTTAGCAATACCCCTAATACACAAGTATATCATAGGTTTACTTCTTTAAATTATATTATATGTAAAAAACAATTGGCACAAGGAAAAACAATTTTCTTATATATACAAAAAGACCAATTTTTATTGTTGGCAATGGACAATTATCATTTACTTTTTGCAGAAGAATATCAGTATATAGAAAGTACGGATGTTGTTTATAAAATTTTATCTCTACGTAGTTTCTTGCAATGGGAAGATATGAATGTCAATTGTTATGTCTTATTTTTTGATAAAATTAATAAAGAATTTGCAGATTTATTATTATCCTATAAGTTTACTCTGATAGTTCCAAATCCGGAATATATCGCACAAAGCTTTGGATTGTCTTTTAAAGAAAATCCAGAGTTGTATAATTTTTTTATTTTATTTTTTCTTGCCACATGCGAATTATAAATGGAAAATATGGAGGAAGGATTTTTAATTTAAATATTTCATCCAAAACAAGACCAACAAGTAATTTTGCAAAAGAAGCATTGTTTAATATTTTAAATAATGATATTAATTTTTGCGATATTTATGCCTTGGATTTATTTGCAGGTATAGGGAGTATTGGATTTGAGTTCTCGTCCTTAGGAGTGTTAGAGGTAAAAATGATAGATGAAAGTAGGTCATCTATTGAAATACTTAGAAAAATATCCCAAATATTAAAAACCCAAAATGTAAAAATTGAGAAATCGGAGGTTTTTAAATTTTTAGAAAAAAATACGATAAAATATAATATTATATTTGCAGACCCTCCATACAATTTTAAGCATAATCATCTACTAATAAATACTATTTTAAAAAAAGAGGTATTATCATATCAGGGTGTATTTGTTTTAGAACATTATAAAAAATATTCTTTCCAGAATATATCAGGTTTTGTAGAGGTACGTAATTATGGAGATTCTTCTTTTTCTTTTTTTAAAAAATAAAAAATGGAAAAAAAAATACTACGTAATATATATTTATCAAAAAGAAGAAATATACCTCTTGAAGAAAAAAAAAGGTTGGAAAAAAAAATCTTTTTACTTTTTCAAACTCTTACATTTAAGGTTCCCGTTAAAGCTTTCCTTTCTTATCGTTTTATTCAAGAAAAAAATGAAATAGATATTTCTTTAATAGAAAATTATATGGAAAAAAAGTTTGAGAAAATAAAAAAATGTTATCCTGTAGTCTCATTATCGAATAAAAAATTGGAAACTATTTCGGTGAATAAAGATACTCTTTTTTGTAAAAACTATTGGAACATAGAAGAACCTATAAATGGAATATTTATAGATAAAAAATATTTAGATGTTATCTTTACACCCATGCTTATCTTTGATAAGGATGGATTTCGGGTAGGATATGGAAAAGGAATGTATGATAAGTTGTTTAGTACGTGTAAAAAAAATGTATTGAAAATAGGGTTTTGTTGTTTTGAACCAATTCAGAAAATAGATAATTTACAACCCTATGATGTGTCTTTGGATATAATTATTACTCCTGAAAAAATTTTTAGAATTAAAGTCTAGTAAGATTTATGAATGTTATAAAAAAATTTGTATTATTTCCTTTTGCTGTTTTGTTTAGTTGCATAGTGCGTATAAGACACTTTTTGTATAATAAAAAAATATTCTCTTCTGTAGAATTTAATTTACCTGTAATTTGTGTTGGTAATTTAGCATTGGGAGGGACAGGAAAAAGCCCTATGATAGAGTATTTAGTTAATTTATTAAAAGACAATTTTGCTATAGCATCATTAAGTCGAGGATATAAAAGAAAAACAGAAGGATATTTGATGGTTTCCGAAAAGTCTTCTGCTGTAGAAGTGGGAGATGAACCTTTTTGGTTGAAAATTAAGCATCCAGATATTGCTGTTGTGGTTTGTGAAGATAGGGTAAAAGCAGTTCCTTTCCTCTTGTATGATTATCCTTTTACAGAGGTACTTTTGTTGGATGATGCTTTTCAACATCGTGCTATTAAAGCAGGCTTAAATATGGTACTTTCTGATTACAAACGATTATATTACAATGATTATTGTGTGCCATATGGTACGTTAAGAGATGTTCGAAGTGCTATCCATAGAGCGAATATTATTATAGTAACAAAATGTCCTAATGAATTATCTGTGCAAGAAAAAAAATCTATTATAAAACATATTTTTCCGGAAGCCCAGCAACAAGTTTTTTTTACCTATATAGAATACGGAAACCCTTATCATATTTTGGATACAAAAAAAAAGATAAAGCTTAAAAATGATTTATCTATTATTCTTATTACAGGGATAGCTAACCCTACAACATTGATACATTATTTAGCTCAAAAAACTAAAAAAATAGAGCATATTAAATTCAAAGATCATCATCTTTTTTCTGTAGAAGATTTTCTACATATTATAGAAAAGTTTGATGCTATTAAAGGTAAAAAAATACTTTTTACAACAGAAAAAGATGCCGTAAGACTCATGAAATTTAAACAATACTGGAAGCAACTTGCAATATATGTTATTCCTATACAGGTTAAATTTCTATTTAATGAAAAAGAAAATTTTAATCATATTGTATTAAACTATATTAAACAATACCAACAATTTTATGAACTTGAAAAGCAAGCAGAACAAAAAATATAAACCTAATTTTTCAGAAAAAAAAGTACCTCCTAAAAAAGTAATATTTACAGATAAAATAGTACAAGGGATTATACAAATTAATCAGTTTGGGAAAGGATTCGTATCATCTGCAGGATATACAAAAGATATAGAAATATCATCTCGTAACTTAAATACAGCCTTGAATGGAGATACGGTAAAAGTAAAAATAGCTACTTCTTTAGGGAACAATAATCGAATACAAGGAAAAGTAGACGAGGTGATTACTCGTAAGCAAAATCATTTTATTGGGAAGTTGGTATTTCAGCGTAAAAAAATATTGTTTTTTCCAGAATCGTCATATCGTATTCCTATTTTTTTAGTAGAAAGAAGTAGTCTTCCATTAAAGATAGATAATAATGAGTTGATAGTTGTAGAGTTTAAGAGATGGGCAAAAAATGAAAAGCCAATGTGTTATTTTTTGCATACCTGTGCAAACTGGTCAAAAACCAAAATCGCATATCAAAAAATTTTAATGGCACAAGGTTTTGGTACAGAATTTTCAGATGCTGTTATGCAAGAAGCAGAAACTTTTCACAAAAAACAATTTTTTAAGATTGAGAAAAAAAGAAAAGATTTTAGAGAGTTTACTACCTTTACAATAGATCCCGATGATGCTAAAGATTTTGATGATGCAATTTCTTTTAAAAAAATTGAAAAAAATCTTTTTGAAATAGGAGTTCATATTGCAGATGTTACACACTTTGTAAAAGAAAATTCAGCCATTAATGAACATGCAGAACAAACTACCACATCGGTGTATCTTCCGGGTAAAGTCATACCCATGCTTCCAGAAATATTATCTAATAATATTTGTTCTTTAGTCCCCTATGAAGATAGATTTTGTTTTGCAGCAATCTTTCAGATTACAGAACAAGGAATTATAAAAAAGGTAGATTTTTCTAAAACTTGTATCTCGTCCAATCGTCGATTTACTTACAACGAAGTACAGTGTATTATTGACACAAAAGAAGGAGATTTTAAGGAAGAGATTTTATCTCTTTATGAAATTACCCAGCATCTTAGAAAACAAAGAATGAAACATGGAGCTATTAATTTTTCTTCTCAAGACCTACAAATTAAACTAGATGAAAATTTTTACCCTACAGCGGTTATACAGAAAGAAAGCTCTACCTCTCATGAGCTTGTGGAAGAATTGATGCTTTTGGCAAATAGAGAAGTAGCAAAATTTGTACATGAGAAAATAAATAAAGAGTTGTATTTTCCATTTCGAATACATGATCAACCGGATGAATCAAAGCTTGATGTCTTTATACAATTTGCTAAACAAAAAGGTTATAAGATTTTAAAAAATACACCTCAGGAAATTAGTGATTCTTTTAATAAAATGTTGCAAGAATCTAAAGGAAAACCAGAGTGTTCTGTATTACAGACTATAGGTATACGGAGTATGGCAAAGGCTCAATATGATATAAAAAACATAGGCCATTTTGGATTAGGATTTCCTTATTATTGTCATTTTACTTCACCTATTCGACGTTATCCTGATGTTATTGTACATCGTATTTTAGAGAGTATTTTAGAGGATAAATATAAATCAGAAAAAGAGCTAAAAAAACAATGTTTAATATGTAATGATAGAGAAAGGGCAGCTATGGAATGTGAAAGGGCAGCTATAAAATATAAGATTATAGAGTTTATACAAAGTAAGATTGGAGAAGAATTTGAGGCTATTGTTTGTGGTGTAAGTAGTAGTGGATTTTGGGCAGAAAGTTTATTATACCGTGCGGAAGGTTTTGTAAGTAAAGAAAATTTTGATTCTAAAAATAACTTTGTCTTTATGGAAAAAGAATTTATGTTATACAACAAATCCTCTAACGAAAAAATACAAATGGGAGATAAAATAAAAGTTAAACTTATAAATGCCTCTTTGGAAACATTAAAAGTTGATTATCTTTGGGTTAAAGAATTGAGAAATAAAAATAGATAGTTTTATGTACAATTATAAAGAATTGGTACAGCAATTTAATGAGTATTTGAAAAAAAATCGTTTGCCCAATAGTTCAATATTTTACCCTTTATATCACCCTGCGCAGGAAACTCTTTTTTTGGACGCTAAGCGTATACGTCCTGTTTTAGCATTAATGGCGTATGAGCTTATAAAACCTTTAGAAGAAGAAATTTGGCAAGTGGGTTTGGCAATCGAAATATTTCATAATTTCACTTTAGTGCATGATGATATTATGGATGATGCACCTCTGCGTCGTGGTTCGCCTACGGTTTTTGCTAAACATGGTAATAATCAATCTATTTTAATAGGGGATGTGATGCTTATTTTAGCTTATCGTTCTTTGGAAGCACTGACTCCGGAGAAACTATATACCGTATATCCTATATTTAATAAAACAGCACAAGAGGTATGTGAAGGGCAATTTTTGGATATGGCTTTTGAAAATCGACATGATATTACTCTAGATGAGTATATAGAAATGATTAGATTGAAAACTTCAGTTTCTCTTGGTGCAAGCTTAGAGATTGGAGTAGCTTTAGCAGGAACAAACATGGAAAATAGAAAAAAACTTTATGGAATAGGTTTAAATATGGGTATTATTTTTCAGATTTATGACGATTATTTAGATGTTTTTGGGAAACAAGAAAAAACAGGAAAACAAATAGGAGGAGACATTCTTGCCAATAAAAAAACTTTTCTTTTACTTAAATCTTTAGAACTTGCAGATAATTCTATAAAAGTTAAAATACAATCTTTATTACAAAAACCTCCTTCTCATGAAAAAATCCAGGAGATGATTAAAATATTTAAAGAATTGGAAGTAGATAAGGCTATTCTTAAGCTACACAAAGAATATACTGAAAATATATTCAATTTATTGAACACATTGGATATAGAAGAAACAAGAAAAAAACCTTTACAAGAGCTAACAGGTTATTTATTTACAAGAGAAAAGTAAAATATATGATGATAATTTTAAAATTTCTTTTAGAGAAAAAATATACTTTTCTCGCATTTATTGCATTGTTATATATTTTAAGATTATTGTTTTTATATAGTGGCTATTTGCAATATGCCCCATGGTTAAGCAATGGCGATGTTTCTCATGTATACCTTCTTGGTTTAGATTCTTTTTTGACAGGAGAATATCCTTATTTTGGTCCTGATATTTCGTATATGAACACTATGTTGCCTGGTGGATTGCAAGGTCTTTTAATCGCACTACCGTTATATGTTTTTCCACATCCATTTTCTCCTTATTTGTTTATATTTCTTATTTCTACAATTGCATTTTTATACTTGTCTTATTATTGCAGTTTGTTGTTTAAAAATTTATCTCCTTATTTTATTTATGCCTTTATCGCTTTTCTCCCTTTTGGTATTAATACAGGAATGAATGTTGTGAATCCTGCATATTTATTAGTTTTATCTGTTCCTTTCTTTTTTTCTATAATAGAATTATTAAATATTTATCCTATTAAAAAAATACACCCAATTGCACGATTTTTTTGGATAGGATTTACTATTGGCTGTGGTATACAACTCAATACATCTACTCTATTTTTAATAGTCATTACGAGTCTTGTTTTGATAGTTTGTTTAATAAAAAAATATTATTCTATTAAACAATGGTTGTGTTATAGCTCTGTGTTATTCCTAAGTTTTTTTATGGGTATTATTAGTTTAATCCCTACGTTATATCACTATGGAATAGATGTTTTATTTGTACAAAAAGAGAATATATTTTTTTCCTTTAAAAAACTAAATACCATTTTTCCTGCTATTTTTGATTTTTGGTTTTTAGCGGGATATGATGCAAATAAAGGACCTATAGAAAATAGGTTCAGAATGTTATTACAAAATAAACAATATATCTCCTTAATTTTTTTTCTATTAGTACAAATAATAGGATATATTATTTTGGTAGGTACCGCATTATGGGTTTTTATTAAAAGAAAAATATTTTTTGTTGGTGCAACCAAAAAATTGACCTTATACTTATTTATTTTATTTGTAGTATATACATGTATTTTAATGTTTTCTAAAGAAAAACATAGATTCCATTATTTGCATCCATTTTTTCTATTGGCAGTTTTGTGGATGTTGCACATTTTTTCTTCTATAAAAGACAAAATACATATAAAAATATACCCAATTGTAGGTTGGTTTGCTATTCTTTTTTGTTATTATATTTGTGTGCTTTATGTGAATAAAGAAAATAAATACCCACATTATTATAATAGAGAAAAAGCCTTCAATGCCTTACAAAAAAAAGAGGCTTCTTTATTTGAAACATATAGATATTTGGAGTATAAAAACCAACCTAAAAAACGATAGATGCATATCTTACAATTTAGAACAGTCTATGCTGATACTGACAAAATGGGTGTAATGTACCATGGCAATTATGCTCGTTATTTGGAAATAGCTCGTGTAGAATATATTCGTAGCTTGGGTATAAGCTATGCCGAAATAGAACAACAAGGCGTAATGCTACCTGTAATAGAATGGCATGCACAGTTTTTAAGACCCGCTGTGTATGATGAAATATTAACCATAAAAACCACCTTAAAAGAGATTGTACATCAATCTAAGATTATGTTTATTTCGGAAGTTTATAATGAAAAAAACAAATGTATTTTAAAGGCAGAAGTTACCCTTTGTTATATGGATACTAATACTAAAAAAGCCATAAAAGCACCTACTTGGCTTCAAGAAAAGATAGAGACAAATTTTATATAACAAAGATTTAAAAAAATATATGTATATAGGATTAATTATTATTTTTATATGTAGCTTTTTAGCCTATGGTATAAGTGCACTTTGTGGAGGTGGAGCAGGATTAATATTAATTCCTCTATTAGGTATATTCCTTCCTGTAAGCCATGTGCCAGCAGCATTGTCTATTGGTACTTTTACAGGTTCAATGTCTCGATTGGTAGTTTTTAGAAAACATATTTGTTGGCATATAGTCAAATATTTTTTACCTTTAGCAATACCTGCAGTTTGGGTTGGAGCATGGTTGCTAAAATTTGTAAACCCTGTATATTTAGAAATGGTAATGGGTATTTTTTTAGTGAGTAATTTACCGTTTTTATTTAAGAAACCAAAGGTGGAGAAATCAACTCATAAACCTAAAAATATACTACTTTCTTTAATTGGTTTTTTATCAGGTTTTTTATCAGGACTTACAGGAGCAGTAGGTTTACTCTTTAATAGGTTTTACTTTAAATATGGGCTTACACAAAAAGAAGTAGTGGCTACAAGAGCAGCTAATGAAATTATACTTCATTTGATAAAAATAGTATTATATACATTATTTGGTTTAATTTCTACTCAGGTTGTCTGGCTGGGTATTGTAGTAGCTGTAGCTGCTATTTTTTCTACTTGGGCAATGAAATGGATTTTACCTAAATTGAGTGAAAGACTGTTTAAAAAAATTGGCTATTCTGCAATGGTATTTTCTGGTTTAATGCTTTTATTTTTTTCTGGAAAAGATATTTTTAAAATGTATGATGGTGATTTGTACGGTGTGGTAAAAAAGGAAAGTATTGAAATAAAACTTAATTGGGGAAATCGGGGTTATTCCTTAGAATTTTCTTATGATGATGGTTTTGAATTTGAATTTTTTACCCCTTTTTCAGACCTCTCTCCCGAGTATCAAAATTAGCATTAGAAAAAAAGAAAAACGGCAATAGGATGATTGTGGAAACTGTATATGGTATAAGAAAAAAATCTTATGAGGTTGATTACTTTAAAGGGAATACTTTTTCTCATAAAATAGAATTTGATTAAATTTGTTTTATGTTTTCTGAAAATTCACAAGCACAATTAGCCATACATTATATACAACATACCAATAAGCACATTTTTCTTACAGGAAAAGCAGGTACCGGAAAAACAACTTTTTTAAAACAACTTAGAAAATATACAGAGAAACAAATAGTGGTAATAGCCCCTACAGGGATTGCTGCATTAAATGCTGAAGGTGTTACTATACATTCTTTTTTTCAATTACGATTTACTCCTTTTATTCCTGAATTGAATAATGATATAAATAATAAACTTTTCTTTAATAAGAAAAAAATACAAATTATCAAAGCCCTTGAGCTTTTAATAATTGATGAAATTAGTATGGTTCGTGCAGATCTTTTAGATGCTATAGATTTTGTATTAAGATATTTTAAGAATCCAGATCTTCCTTTTGGTGGTGTACAAATTTTAATGATAGGAGATGTACAACAGTTGCCACCTGTATGTACAGAAAGCGACCAAAAAATTCTACAAAATTATTATGATACTTTTTTCTTTTTTGGAAGTAAAGTATTACAGCAAACAAATTTTGTAACTATAGAATTAGAAAAAATTTATAGGCAATCTGATCCTCATTTTATTGATATGCTGAATGCTGTAAGGGAAAATCAATTAGATGATTTTTTATTGAAAGAAATCAATGAACAAACTAAGGAATATTTGGATAGCGAAGATTATATTATACTAACTACACATAATTATCAAGCTAAAAAAATTAATGATTATAAATTAAAAAATTTATCTTCATCATCACATTTTTTTAAAGCTACCGTGAAAGGTGAATTTCCTGAAGGTATGTATCCTACAGATATGAAATTAGAATTAAAAACGGGCGTTAAAATTATTTTTTTAAAAAATGATACTACTAAAAATTACTATAATGGCAAACTGGGTATTATTACTGAAATTATAGATTCAAAGTCGGTGAAGATTCTTGGTGAAGATGGAGAGGAAATTATTCTTGTACCAACAGTATGGGAAAATATAAGTTATGTTTTTAATGAAAAAACAAAACTTATAGAAGAAAAAATAACAGGACAATTTAAACAATTACCTATAAAACTGGCTTGGGCTATAACAATACATAAAAGTCAAGGGTTATCTTTTGACAAAGTGGTTATAGAGGCACAAGAAGCCTTTGCGCATGGACAGGTTTATGTGGCATTAAGTAGATGTCGTTCATTAAAAGGAATAGCCCTTCGTCATCCTATCAGGAAGGAAAATATTATTGTAGATGAACATATCGCTATTTTTAAGCAATATATTAAGCAAGAAAAAAATAGAGCGT
>JBOFDP010000097.1:0-3858 GCA_051647125.1 Chitinophagaceae bacterium
TTGGTGGTGAATAGCATAAGTGCGGATAATGTGTTTAATTGTAAATTAAGTATAATAGCTTCTCGCCCTGTATGGAATACGGATTATTCTACAACATTATTAAGTTTTGAAGATAATAGTGTTACGTTTTCTTATACCAATTATCAGTATTTTAATTTTAATGAAACACAAATCAATAATGCAGATCCTTTAACCAGTAATTTACCCGCTATATTGGCTTATTATATTTATGTAATTTTAGGATTAAACTTTGATTCTTTTGCTTTAAAAGGAGGTAGAGATATGTTTCAAAAGGCTTTAAATATTGTCAATAATGCGCCACGTGCTGATGCTATTAAGGGGTGGTCAGCTTCAGAGAATGGAAAAAATCGTTATTGGTTTATTACAGAGCTTACAGACCCTAGAACAGAAATGATTCATGATGCTTATTATCTGTATTATCGTAAAGTATTGGATAATTTGTATGATAATAAAGAAGAAGCTAAAAAAAATTTACAATTAGCCTTTAGTAAAATGAATGAAATAGATAATCGATATAATGGGAATAGCATGACCTTATACTTATTTTTCTTATCTCATGCCTCCGAAATAAGTCATATAGTAAAAGATATTAAAGATAAAAACTATCAATCCCTTATGTTAAAATACTTAGCAAAGCTAAATCCTAACAATTATGGTTTTTATCAAAGTCAATTTGGTTTATAAATGAAGACAAAGAATATATATATATGGATAGTAGTGGTATGGATATTTATAGGATGCCAGTCTCGGTTATCTACTTCTACGATGGCAGATATTTTAGTAGATATATCATTGGCCATGAATTATACACAAGAACAAATTGTATCTCTCAATCTTCAGGATACCCCTCAAATTATATCAATGAAAATAAAAGCCTTAGATACGATATGTGCCATTTATAAAATTTCACCAAAGGAATTAATAGATAATTATAATTATTATATTGCTCATCCTTTAGAGATGCAAATTATTTTAGACAGCATGAATCAAAGAGTAAATAAGTTGTTGGATTTGAATAATGAAGCTATCCCCAAACCATCAGAATAAAGGTCTTTATGTGAATGTATTCTATAACGTTGCAACCCCATTTTTTTTAAAAAGAAAAGAAATTATTTTTATATCATATTTATTTTTTATTTTTGATGCCATATTGATTTATTTAAATATTATGAAAAAAATATTATTAAGAGGTTTTTTACTTTTATTGCCATTATTTAGTATGGCTAGTGAAGTCAATCTTCAACTGCCTATTTTTGAAGATGCTAATTTTTCTTTTTTAAACATGAATGGTCATACTTTATTGTGTTGGAGTTTTATCATTATAGCCGTTGGGCTAATTGTAGGCTTAAAGCATTTTCGAAATATCAAAAAGCAACAAGTACATAAATCTATGCTTGCTGTATCAGAAACAATTTATGCCACCTGTAAAACATATCTTTTACAACAAGGTCGTTTTTTAGTTATTTTATTTGCTATAGTAGGTATTATTATAGCTTATTATTTTGGTGTGTTGGGAGGTATGACCTTGCCTAAAGTACTCATGATATTGGTATGGACTATTTTAGGTATTTTAGGTTCTTACTTGGTAGCATGGTTTGGTATTCGTATTAATACTTTTGCAAATAGCAGAGCTGCGTTTTCTTCTTTAAAGTCGAAACCTTGGAATGTAGTAGCTATACCTTTAGAAGCTGGTATTAGTATAGGACTATTATTGGTTTCTGTAGAATTGTTACTCATACTTTCTATTTTATTATTTGTTTCTAGAGAAAGTGCTGGGGCCTGTTTAATAGGTTTTGCTATTGGTGAATCTTTGGGTGCTAGTGCTTTGCGTATAGCTGGGGGTATTTTTACTAAAATAGCTGATATTGGTTCAGATTTAATGAAAGTTGTATTTAAAATTGGAGAAGATGACCCTAGAAATCCAGGCGTTATAGCTGATTGTACAGGAGATAATGCTGGGGATAGCGTAGGACCTACTGCGGATGGGTTTGAAACCTATGGAGTAACCAATGTAGCGTTGATGTCTTTTATTATATTGGCTATTTTCAATTCTGTAGTGCAAAGTACACTTATCGTGTGGATATTAGTAATGAGTGTGATTAGTATTTTTACTTCATTAGTATCTTATTATGCTGTAAAGATGGTGGCTTCGAAAAGATATGCTCATGCCGCTGCTTTTAATTTTGAAAATCCACTTACAGCATTGGTATGGACTACTTCTATATTGTCTATTGTCGTTACCTATATTACTACATATTTTTTATTAAATGATTTGTTTGCAGATACTTATATGTGGTTGAAATTAGCCACTATTATTAGCTTAGGTATTTTTGCCGCTGCAATTATTCCAGAATTAACGAAAGTATTTACAAGTACCAATTCTCGTCATGTGAAGGAAATTGTGATAAATTCTAGAGAAGGAGGTGCTTCTCTTAATATTTTGTCAGGTTTGGTAGCTGGAAATTTTAGTGCTTTTTGGAAAGGGCTTACTATTATGATTTTGATGGCAACAGGTTTTTGGATTAGCAATATGGGCTTTTCTGATATTATGCAATATCCTTCTATTTTTGCTTTTGGCTTGATAGCTTTTGGCTTGGTAAGTATGTTGCCTGTATCTATTGCTGTGGATAGTTATGGACCTGTAGCAGATAATGCACAATCTGTCTTTGAGCTTTCTCGAATAGAGGCTATTCCTAATATTAGTCAAGAGATAGAAAAAGAGTTTCAGTTCAAACCCCATTTCGAAAGAGGTAAAGAATATTTAGAAGCTAATGATTCTGCTGGTAATACCTTTAAAGCAACTACCAAACCTGTATTAATAGGGACTGCAGTAGTGGGAGCAACTACCATGATATTTTCAATTATTTTATTGTTGCAAAAAATGGGATTATTAGCACTCCAATTAACAGATGCACCTGTTATTTTAGGCTTTATTACAGGGGGCGCCGTAATTTATTGGTTTAGTGGAGCTTCTATGCAAGCGGTTACAGTAGGTGCTTATAGGGCAGTGGAATTTATCAAAAAAAATCTTAATCTTGACAAATCAGAAGCGAATATAGAAGACTCAAAGAAAGTAGTAAAAATTTGTACTCAATATGCCCAATATGGTATGTGGAATATTTTTGCAGTTATTTTTACACTAACTATTGCTTTTGCATTTTTAGATTCTAACTTTTTTGTGGCATATCTTGTTTCTATTGCTGTATTTGGATTGTTTCAAGCTATGTATATGGCAAATGCCGGTGGTGCGTGGGATAATGCTAAAAAGGTTGTAGAGGTAGATTTAAAAGAAAAAAATACCCCCTTACATGATGCTTCTATTGTAGGTGATACAGTGGGAGACCCTTATAAAGATACCTCCTCAGTAGCATTAAATCCTATTATTAAGTTTTCTACTTTATTCGGCTTGTTAGCAGTAGAAATTGCATTAGAGATGAATCAACATTATGGTTTTCTTATTAAATACATTGGCGTAGGATTCTTTATCATAGGCTTATATTTTGTATATCGTTCATTTTATAAAATGAGAATTAAATAAGAACTCTAAGTTATAAAAAAAGTATACATATTTTTTTATGTATACTTTTTTTTATAACTTATTAATTAAATTATTTTTTATTCCATACATTTAATATTTGTTGGGCATGATTGGCTACTGTTACTTTTTGAATAATATATTCTATAATACCCTCTTCATTAATTAAGAAAGTAGTACGCTTAATTCCCATATATTTTTTACCCATAAAATTTTTTTCCTTCCACACTCCATAACGAGTAGATATAGCATGTGAGGTATCTGGTATGATAGTAAAAGGAAGTTGATGATGCGCGGAGAAT
>JBOFDP010000098.1:0-31488 GCA_051647125.1 Chitinophagaceae bacterium
CATTACTTCAAGTTGATTTTTTTGTTCTGGGAGAAGTGCTATTTGCTGGTTATAATAAGTTTCTATTTCACTTAGTTTTTGTTGATGCCCAAAATAGCTTAATGCCCAAATCACTAAACTTAGAATAAGAATAATTTTACCTACATTGACTAAAAAAATTTTACCTCGAGAAAGCATATTTTTCCAAATTGCCATACCTTGAGGAATACGATAAATGGGCATTTCTAATAAAAAAATACTTTTATCCTTAGTTTTAATAAAGCTTTGTGCAACCACCGCCACTAACAAAGCAATGAAAATACCAAATATATACATTATTAACAATACTAATCCTTGCAAACTAATAATATTAAAAAAATAAGCATTAGGGATTACTAAACTTATAAGCATTGTATAGACAGGTAATCTAGCACTACAACTCATAAATGGAATGATAAAAATAGTTAGTAATTTTTCTTTCTTATTATCAATTGTTCTGGCACTCATAATTGCAGGTACGGCACAAGAAAATCCACTTATCAGAGGTACTACGCTTTTACCATTAAGCCCTACTATACGCATCCACCTATCGGTAAGAAAACTGATACGTGCCATATATCCCGAATCCTCCAACATGGTAATAAGACCAAATAATATCATAATCTGCGGTACAAAAATAAATACAGAACCTAAGCCAGACCAAATACCATTGATCAATAAATTTGTCCACCATACATTAGGTAAGCTTTCCGTCATATAATTTTTTACAACATCGAAAAAATTACTTATCCAATCCATAGGATACGCAGCAAGCCAGAATATACTTTGAAAACAAATAAATAACGTAATAAGCAAAACCAAATTTCCCCAAAAAAGATGAACTAACCATTTATCCATTGTATCTGAAAAATGCTGTTTTTGCTCTATCGTAACTTCTCTTACACTTGCTGTAATCGTTTGTTTTATATATTCATACCTTGACAAAATATCCTTTCCTTGAAACTGGGTCATATTAAAAGCATATTCTTGTTTACTCTCAAGGATACGTTGCTTATATAGGGTTTCAAGTTTGAGCTGGTCGGTATAAATAATTTGCTGTGCAAGAAAATAATTAGAAATTTGTTTATCAACAAAAGGTCTTAATGCTGTAATAATAGGTTCATTCTCATAATCACCAATGAAGGAAATCTTAGGAGTAGGTTGATCTAAGATTTGAAGTATCTTTTTTTTGAGCGTGTCTATCCCTTTTTTAGTTCGAGGGTTAATAATGACAATAGGTAACTCTAATGTAAGAGAAAGTTTTTCAATGTCTATAAAAATTTGTCTTTTTTGAGCAATATCCATCATCGTAAGGCATCCTATAACCTTATATCCAAGACTTTGAATCTGAGTAACCAACAAAAGATTTCTTTTTAAATTGCAAGCATCTATTAATACAAGCACAATATCAGGTATAAAAGAAGGGTCATTTTTCAACATTAGATTAAACGAGGCCTCCTCATCTTCTCTACGAGGATACAAACTATACATACCTGGCAAATCCACAATCTGGGCTTTTACAGAAGGATTTAGTTTAGAATACCCTGTTTGTTTTTCAGTTGTAATACCTGGAAAATTACCTGTATGGGTATTCATTCCTGTCAAACAATTAAATAATGAGGATTTTCCATTATTAGGATTGCCTGCTAAAGCAATATTAATTTCTATATTATTTTGAGGTTTCATTAATCTCACAAAATAAATTCTATTTTATTAGTAAAGAAGAAAATACTTTTTAGAATTTGGGAAATTATTTATAAGTACTTCCTTATTTCTTAATAAAAAAAACGAAGGTACATTACTGTAACTTCGTAAATTTTATATAAAACTATATACTCAATTATAAAGAAGGACCGGCAGATACTAATCCTTTGCCTGCATCTGTATCAATATATTGTTCAAAGTTCTTAACATATTTCTGAGCTAAACTTTTAGCTTTAGTTTCCCATTCTGCTTTGTTTGTATAAGTATCTCGTGGATCAAGAATACCTTGACTTACATTAGGCAATGCAGTTGGAACAGTAAGATTCAAAATAGGCATTTCTATTTTTTGAGCTTTATCTATGGATCCGTCTATAATAGCATCTATAATAGCACGAGTATCTTTTATAGAAATTCTCTTTCCTGTACCATTCCATCCTGTATTTACTAAGTATGCTTTACAATTATATTTCTTCATTTTTTGTGCAAGTACTGTAGCATATTTGGTAGGATGCAAGGTAAGGAATGCTTCTCCAAAAGCAGGAGAGAAAGAAGGTGTAGGCTCTGTAATACCTCTTTCTGTACCAGCCAATTTAGAAGTATACCCAC
Source organism: Chitinophagaceae bacterium (assembly GCA_051647125.1). Classification (GTDB taxonomy): domain Bacteria; phylum Bacteroidota; class Bacteroidia; order Chitinophagales; family Chitinophagaceae; genus JBOFDP01. The sequence continues at coordinate 2,329 of JBOFDP010000098.1, forward strand.
ATAAGAAATGATATTGTGCCTGTTGCTCATCTAATATAGATACAGGAGGAAGTACTCCAAATGCATCTGCTGATAAGTAAATAATCTTTGAAGCATGACCAGCTTTTGAAGGTACTACAATTCTTTCTATATGATTAATAGGATAACTTACACGAGTATTTTCTGTAATAGAACCATCTGCATAATCAATACTTCCATCAGGACGTACAGTTACATTTTCTAACAAAGCATCTCTCTTGATAGCCTTCCAAATATCAGGTTCGTTCTCCTTACTCAAATTAATAGTTTTCGCATAACACCCCCCTTCATAATTAAACACCCCTTCATCATCCCAACCATGCTCATCATCCCCTATCAACAAACGTTTAGGATCTGCCGAAAGGGTTGTTTTGCCCGTACCTGACAATCCAAAAAATACAGCTACATCTCCCTTTGCACCCACATTTGCAGAACAATGCATAGAAGCTATACCTTTTTGAGGCAATAAGAAGTTCATCACACAGAACAATCCTTTTTTCATTTCGCCACCATACCAAGTACCACCTATCACTTGCATATTTTCAGTAAGATTAAAAGCTACGTAGTTTTCTGAATTTAATCCCTGAGTTTCCCAATTAGGATTTGTACATTTAGAAGCATTCATTACAATAAAATCAGGCTCTCCAAAATTCTTTAACTCCTCTTCCGTAGGACGAATAAACATATTCTTAACAAAATGAGCCTGCCACGCTACTTCCATAATAAAGCGTACTTTCAGTCTCGTATTAACATTAGCCCCACAAAAACCATCTATCACATATAAAGTATCTTTATTAGATAGTTGTTTAACTGTATTATCTTTCAATGCTTTCCAAACATCCGTAGTAATGGGTCTATTAATAGAACCATCCCACCAAATGGTATTTTTGGTAACATCGTCCTTAGTAATATATTTATCTTTAGGAGAACGACCTGTAAAAATCCCTGTTTTTACAGCTACACAATCAGTATTCGTTAATATTCCTTTTTCATAACCTTGTAAGGAAGAAGCTGTTTCAGCGTTAAACAAATCCTCATAAGAAGGATTACGTACGATCTTTTTGGGTTGTGCAATCCCATACTTTGTTAAATCAATGCTTACCATAATAAAATTTAATTTTTTAGTAATGTAAATACTTAAGAACAATCTTTATTCTATGTCCTTACAAAAATAAGCATAAAAACTTTTAAAAAATAACTTTTTTTCAAGCATAAAAACTGAAATTTTCCATCATTAAAGATTTATATTTTTAATCATATGTATTACTTTTAATATTGAAATTAGTATTTTTAAAATATCTTTCTATAAAACTTATTATTATATAGTTAATATTTGTTTATTTTTATGTTTTTTTATTTTTATAGATATAATTTCTATTTATAGATATATAAGAAATATTATAAAAATATAATAGAACTATTTTTAAGTAATAAAAAAATAATTCTTTTTATATAATTCTTGTCTCTTTTGGATAGTTTTCTTATTAAGTAATGTACTATTTATTCCAAGAAAATAATTTTAATAGTAGGTAATATTTTTATCAAGTTTTAAATCTTGCAAAATATTTGCTCTAGGAGAAATTTTAAAGTAAAAGGATTTATAAAACCCGATAGGACTCATATTAAAAGATATAGTCCAACAATGAATCTGTCTACTCATACTAAAATTCAAATTTGTCAGTTGCGGTTTTATCATATTCTGGAAAGCTATATTTGCATTAGCAGAAATTACCATTAAGGGAGTAAGTGGAAAACTTCCTGATAGATTCATTCCTGTATTCCAAGTAGTTTTTCCAACATATTGCCTCTCAAAAATATTCCAACTACTAGAATAATTTAAGCTAAAGCTAATACCTATATTAGCAGAGGAGGCTGAATAATCAGCATATTTAGCTGGGTTTTTAAGTACATCATACTTTAAGGCTTGCCATTCTTCATAAGTATAATCTTGATTGGGTTTAAAGGTAACTTTATTCTTTTGTCCCTCCTTTGTTTTTTTTGCTATAGAAAAATTTGTACTTATATTAAACGATGCATTAGATATATTCCCTATACTAAATTTTTCTCCTTGCCAAGCATATTTATTAATAGGACTGCCTGTCTCAGGATTTACCTGATAAGGGTTAAGCACTGCAGTGGCGGAAATATTCACTTTATTAAATAAATTAGTACTCGCAGACATATTAATAGGAGCTAAACGCATAGAATCCGCTACAAAATTATAGCTCGAGGTAATACTCAATCTATCCAGCAAAACTATTTTTTTCAATTCATACCCAGTATCTGTTTTAACTCTTATCTTCATCTCTATATTATTATCAATACCAAAACTAATACCTCCAAAAGTAACATTAGAAAAAGCTCCCAAAGCACCAGGATAAGTAAAATAATTGGTGGTGATAGTACGTCCTAAGCTATCTGACTGATAGTGATACCATTGTCTTTTTACCAAACTTGGTTCATAGCTTACAGAAATATTAGGACGTATCACATGCCTAAATCCTGCTATAGCTCCTTTTTTATAAAGCCATGTACCATACAATGCCGTATTCAATGCCATACCCATGGATATTTTTCTCATCGCATATATTCCTCTATGTACATTTTCTTCTACACTTTTAATATTCTCATCCCAATATTTAGTAACCTTTCTATCAAACCAATTTTCAGAATAACTAATATTTGGCGTTATTGATATAGGTCCTAATAATGGCAATTGTAATTGTATGGGAATATTATGCGACATCCCCCACACCATAGTATCTATAATTTTTTTTAAATAAAATGCTGAATCATAAGCTACAAAGCTATTGGTAAAATTACCCATATATCCAATACTAAGTTTTTCATACCATTTTATACTTCCTACTCTATTTTGCTTTTGAAAAGGATTAATAGGAGTTACGTTAAGATTCAAATTAGGTAGTGTGAAATTATACAATCTCGTAAGGTTATTTTGGTTATGATTGAGGGCAAGTTGCATACTTATAGGAGAATATTTAAAGGTGTATCCTAATGCAATGGAAGAAGATTGTTGGTTATTAAATCCTAGTGCAGGGTCATAAAATTGTGTAGCGTTGTATTGGGTAGAACTAAAATTTACACTTGCCGAAAAGGTCATATTAGGATCTACATTTTTGTCTTGGGTATGAGCCCATTGTATAGCATATGTTTTAGTATTAGAAAATCCTACATCTCCAGGAAATCCCAATCGATTATCCTGATAATTAAAGTTAAAAGTTCCATTAAATTTATATCTTACTAAATAGCTAGAATTCATACGCACAGCCCAAGATAAATAAGTATAAAAATCTCCTGTAATAGTAGCTTTAAAATATTGATTCAGATTAAGCATATATCCACCTCCCAATAAGCCAAATCCTCGCTGATTATCAACTGTATAGCTTGGGATAATAATCCCTCCCTTTCTTTTGGTATTTAAAGGGAACATTCCAAAAGGTATGGGAATAGGAATCATAACCCCTTCAAATTCTGGAAAGATAGGTCCTGTTACAATGACCTTATCTTTTATTAATTTATACTTATTGGTAAAAAAATCAAAGTGTGGTTCATCATACGAACACGTTGTAAAAGCTCCTCCCCGCCCAAAAAAAGCACTCGTATCTATACGTTTAACAACCTTGCTATGAACAAACATTTCACTTTGCTGAGTAATCGTATTATTAATAATTCCTTTTTGCGATTTAAAACTATATTCCAAACTATCACTTTGATATTTTTGATCTTGCTGTGTAAATTTGACTTTCTCAACTACCTTCCCCATAGTATCATATTTTCCAATAGCAGTAGCAATATTGGTATTCGTATTATAAGCCATTTTATCAGCATCAAGCTCTATGTCCTGAAATTTGGTTTTTGTCTTACTATAAAGATATACCATATTATTGGGCAAATCCCATACCATAGAATCTTGTGCGGTATGATCTATAATATCCGGGATACTTTCTTTAGAAATCTTGTAAGAAATAGTATCTCCTAAAATGAGGGTATCTTTAGCGTTTAGGCTATCTCTAATTTCTTGTTCCAATAAAATACTATCTGATACTGTAGAAAGTTTTTTGGTAGTGTTAATATCCTCTTTAGGAGATAGAATATCTTCTAAGATAGAAGAGGTATCTTTTGGCACAGTAACCGCATTGTTGAATACCGTTAGATTAGTATCCAATAGATTGTATATAGAAGATGCATTTGTATGTTGTTCTGTATGTTTAGACTTCTTCTTATTTTTCTTAGTACTTTTTACAACTGGTAGAAGAATTTGTTTTTTGTTAGTATCTATTTGGACACTATTAGTATGATGAGAAAAATATACATATTTTGTTTTACAAGAAAACAAAGAAATGCTTATTAATACTAAAAAATTAAAAAATATCCTATTTTTGCAAAAAGTATTCATTCCAACCAAGTCTACAAAATTAGAAGTATAAAAATAAATGCTATTAAAAAATATCCGACAAATAATGAAATTGCAAATTTTAATGTATTTTTCATTGTATTTTTGCTTCTCTATTACTTCCTACGGACAAGATCCGAAAATGTTGATAAAAACCATAATAGTAGATCCTGGACACGGAGGAAAAGATGGGGGTGCTTCTGGGGCTTTTTCTTTAGAGAAAGATATTGCATTAGCAATCTCTCTCAAAGTATACCATAAATTAGCCTCTGCTCTTTCAAATAGAAATATTGTAATTACACGTTCTACCGATATATATAATGATGTGATGGAAAAAGCTGAAATTGCTAATAAAGCCAAAGGTGATTTATTTATTTGTATCCATGTCGATGCGGCTGTAAAAAAAGTAACCTACAAAGCAGGTACTAAAAAAGTACCTTACTACGTAACTATAAATAACAAAAAAGTAAAAAAGTATAAGAATAAAACCATCTATAAAACACGTATGGTAAGTAATCCAGAACCTTATGGAACATCTACCTATATATGGTCAAATAAAAAAGTAGATCAAAAAAATGAAGCTATTTTTTCTGAAGGGCTAGGTAATGAACAAGATTCTTTATCAAATATACCTGATTTAAATACTCCAGAAGCTCGGTTACTTTCTCAAGCATATACACAAAAATATTTTACACGCAGTAAAAAAATGGCAGATCTTGTAGAAGACGAATTTACAAAAATAGGGAGAAATAGTTTAGGTGTAAAACAACGTAATAATAGAGGTATTTGGGTATTACAACAAACCGCCATGCCTGCAATTTTGATAGAAACAGGCTTTATTACCAATAAACAAGAAGAAATTTATCTAAATTCAGAAAAAGGACAAGAAGAAATGGCTACAGCTATAGTATCGGCTATAAAAAAATATATTATCTCGCAGGAAGAAATTACTACAGATACTTCTACAGCTACTAAAAGAATACCAAATACCCTACCAAAATAAAATATTATTATGAAGATTTCTAATGAATTTAAAATTGGCTTACTAACAATTCTTTCTATTTGTCTATTATTTGGAGGTATTTCTTTTCTAAAAAATGGTTCTTTTTTTAGTCAAGATAAATATATTTATTCTATATTTAAAAATGTAGCTGGTATCAATAAAGGGACTTTTATCTATGCCAATGGTTTAGTGATAGGACAGATAGAAGATATACATCCTTTGGAGGAAAATTTTTCAGATTTTTTGATCACTCTTTCCTTAAAAGTAAAAATCAATATCCCTATAAATTCTACAATTTCTGTATCCGAAAAATTGTTAGGAGATAATATTATTGAAATGAAGTTGGGAAATAGTAGCAATTACATAACAAATGGAGATACTATTAAGATGAAAGAAGGAAGTAATTTTATGAACTCTTTAGGTTCTGTAAAACAACAAGCGGATTCCTTAATACAATCTTTTCTATTAACCATCAATAATATCAACCTACTTTTGAATCAAGATAATATGCATAGCATTAAAAGAATATTGCAAAATGTAGCTGATATTTCTGCCAATGTAAACCAAATATCAAAGAATACAAGGTCTTTATTAGCAAAAGAACAAAATCACATTCATGATATTGTATTGAATATACAAAAAATATCTGAAAATATGTTAACATATCAACCCGCTATGGATTCTATTATCAACAACATTCAAAATATCTCACAAAAAATTAATGGGATTAATATTGATCAAGATATGAAAAAAATAGAATATATCTTAGACCAATTTTCTATAGCGATGAAAAACATAAATGAAGGAAACGGTAATATTTCTAAACTACTAAATGATACCATATTCTATCAACGTATGAATGATAATTTATATAGTCTTAATACCTTATTAGACGATATTCGTACTAATCCTAAAAGGTATGTCCATGTGAGCATATTTGGCAATAAAAAAATAGATAAAATAAAACCTTTAACCAAACCTATTAACGATACGCTGAAAAAATAATGACCAGTATTAGGATAGTTTTATGTAGTATACTATATCTTAGTTGCATTGCCCTTATTGCTCAAGATAAAAAAGAAAAAAGCCAGCCCATAGAATTATTACATGCCGATAGTTATAGAGTGATTAAAATAAATGATTCTGTAGAGTTTCGTTATCTCGTAGGAAATGTATTTATCAGGCAAGGAGATATTTTTTTTATGAGTGATAGTATGATTGAGAATTTATATACTAAAACCATTGAATGTTTTGGAAATAATCAAATCATTAAAGATGATACCAATAGAGTTTTTGCTGATTATATTCAATATTTTATAAATACTAAAATTGCTTTTTTAGCTAAAAATGTTATCCTAAAAAGTGGACAAGCTACATTAGAAACACCCAATGCTACCTATGATGCAGGAAATAAAATTTTTAGTTTCGAACATACCGGCATACTCAAAAAAGACAGTATTGTAGTAACCTCTCAAAAAGGACTTTATAACCAAAAACTTCAAAAAAGTGTGTTCTATATTAACACCCATCTCATTCATCCTGAATTTATTCTATATGCTGATTCTTTAGCCTTTTTCCCTTCAAATAATACAATCTTTTTTATTTCTCCCTCCGTCTTAGAAACCAAAGATAATAAACAAAAAATCTACGCCATTGATGGATTCTACAATATCCCTAAAGAATATATTTTACTTACTCAAAGATCCTTTATTTGGGATAGTTCTTCATGTGCTATTGCGGATACTATAGAAAGTTTTAAAAATAAAAATCATACTTTTTTACGAAATAATGGATATGTTTTTGATACTGTACAAAAAAGTATTCTTGTGGCTCAACATATTTTTATAAATGATAGTATAGAGGAAGCTTTAGCCACCATCTACCCTTACTGGGTTTATTATAATGAAAAAGATACCACCGTATTACGTGCCGATACATTTTGGTCAAAACCTTTAAAATATGTAGACTCTAATACCTATAGCCCACTTCGTGAGAAAATGGATTCTCTCGAAAAAATAAACAAGAATCCCAAATTTATGTTAGGATATCATAATGTGAGGGGATATAACGATTCTATGCAACTTTATTGCGATAGTCTTTTTTATTCTGATGAAGATTCTGTTATGAGGCTTATAAAAAGACCCATTATGTGGAATATAAACAACCAAATTACTGGAGATACTATATATTTATATTTTGATAAAAAAGAACCTCAAAAAATGCATATTCCACATTTCAATTTTATTATTAGAAAAGAGTTTGATACCAATATCTACTCTCAAATAAAATCAGAAAATAATTGGACTTATTTTTCAAAAAATAACATCGATAGTATCTGGCTTTTTGAGAATGTTCAGGTAATCTATTATTCCAAAGATGATTCTAATGCATTGGCAGCAATCAGCTATATTACTTCAGACAGTGCTTTTGTAAAGTTTAATGACTCAAAAATTGTACGACTAAAATTTTTAGGAAATTATAAAGGATTACACTACCCACCAGAAAAATATCCAAGTGAAAAAAAATTTTTAGAAAATTTTAAATGCTTAGATTCCTTACGACCTACTTCTATGCAATATGTTATTAACTATTTAAGACTTGATACGACTTATAGGCTGCAATTTGTATATCCCAAGCCCTTTTTTCCAAATTCTGTTATAAAACGACCCGACGAAGATTATCGATTAATCCCCCCTAAAAAACAATCTAAAAATAAAAAATAATACACAATGAAAGTACTCATGGTTTGTTTAGGAAATATTTGTAGAAGTACCTTAGCTCAAGGCATTTTAGAAAAGAAAATACAAGAACATGAATTAAACTGGGAGGTAGATAGCGCTGGCACCAATGGTATGTGGAATGAAGGGCATCGCCCTTATAGGTTTTCTATACAGGTAGCTCAACAACATGATATTGATATTACCACTCAACAAGCTCGCCAACTACTACCTCAAGATATTGATTTATTTGATAAAATTTGGGTAATGGACAAACAAAATTATATAGATACCAAGCATATTTTTAAAAACCATTTTCAACCCCAAAAAATATCACTTATCTTAGATATATTACCACATAAAAAAAATCAAAGTATTGCTGACCCCTACACCAAAGGCATAGAAGCCTTTGAAGATGTTTATCATATTTTAGACGAAGCCTGCGAGGCTATTATCCAAAAGTATAAAAATTCATAACCTATAAGTATTTACTTTCCCGATTTGTGTCTATTATCTTCTTTACACAACATTTGACAATTTTCTCTACTTGTTTTTCCGCCTTCGTGCCAAGGGGAGATATGGTCGGCTTCCATATCATTTATCTCAAAATGTGCTTTACATTGACTACAAATACCTTTTTGCTTTTCATAGGCTTCTCGTTTTTGATTATCGGTAAAGGCACGGATATTCAGATATTTTTCTTTACGGGTTAATACATATTCGTAAATTCCTTTTTTATTAGTAACATCGTCATCTTGCATCAGTTGGGATATTTCGGTTTCCAATTTTTGGTGGTCAAGTCTGGGTTCTTTAAATTCATTATATAAAGTTTCCCAATCTACACCTTTCATTTCTTTGCGTACTTTTGGAAAAGTGGCTTTTACCCAATTAATTACACTTTGAAAATAAAGCCAAATTTCGTTCGCATTTGGCTCGTGTTTTTGTGTTCCCATATAGATTTCTATATTGCCTTTTGAAATCCAACTAATAGCAGTTTCTAAATACTCTTGCCGAATAGGAGAACCCGTTATATAATCTTTTGCTATGTTGTAAGCCACGCAGCCGTTCTTACTAAAATATCTTTTCGCATCTGATACCCATGAGCCAGCATATACGGCATTTCTTAACTCTTGGTCAGTGAGTTTTTCGCCAGCTATATTAATAGTTCTAAACCATTTTAATTTTTCACTCTCTTCATCTTCGCACAAATAAATCATTAGTTTGTAATTGAGTATTTACTCTTGTTCATCTTTTGTAAAATTTTCAAAATACCGCATAGTATAGGAAAAATTGTTGTGTACAAATTGGCAAATAGATATGGTGCGTTGTTGCCCATCTATCACTTCAAAATGTCCGTTTTCTCCCACTGACCAATACATTACATTGAGCGGAAAATGATTGGTAAGGGGGTATCTATTACCGCTTCTCGTTGTTTGTCTTTGTATATAAATTCCCTTTGATAAGGTGGGCGAATATCCAATTTGCCGCCATAGCCCAAAACGCCGTTTTCTGCATTATCTTGATAGCCCTGCGTCAACTCTCTCACCGTAATTTCTTGTAATTTTATTTGCATAATATTTTATTGTTTTATTTGTGGTAGTTTATTGACTATTTTATCTACTAATTTATAAATAAATTTTTTTTCTTCTTTACTCTTTTTCTCAGATGATTGTTGTACTTGTTGCATACCTGCAAAATAGTTGGCTATTTGATTCCATTTCACTCGTTCTCTTGCTTCCTCTAATTGAATTTTTTCTGGGTTAGTATCTCCTTTTAATAGCTCTAATCCTTTTTCGTTTAATCCATTAGCTACATTATTGGATATAGCATAAATGGCAGATAAATTTCTCTTGTCTTGGTTAATTTTTTCTAGGTTATGACTATTATCTTAATAAGTTTAAACATACCTGTAATAAAAGCTGCAACTAATAAAGCAAGAGGTATTTTGACAATAAGAAAACTTATGGAATTATACAAATTTTCTAATAACACTTGATTTTCTTGTGGTTTTAAAAAATCATCGTATATAGATATTGACATAAAAATTATAGCTGCTATACCAAATACTATAGAAACACCCCTCAACCCCAAGCCAACTTTTGATATAATTTCATATTATTATTAGTTTCACTCAAAAAATCAGCAAATTGTTTTATGAGTTTTACTCGCTTATTCGCATCGTCTTCGGCTGTTTCTATTTGATTCTTACAATTCAATTGCTTTTGTTGAAGATGTGCTTGTAACTTCTCTTTTTTGATAGTCCGGATTAAGCTGTTGTATTTGTTCTCCAACTTGTTGCTTGTTGCTTGTTTTGTTCTTTTTTTTCTGCAAGTTCAGCTATTTCATTATTTAATCCATCTCCTTGCTTACGCAAACTATCTAACTCTTGTTTCAAAACAGAAACAACTTCTTTGGCAATCGTTATTCTATTTCCGTCTTTATCTTCATAGCTACCAATCATTTCTACTAAATTGGTGTGCTGGGTTTCTAATTTCTTGATTTGTTCTTGTAGTGTTTCTTTCTTTATGTTTAATTGCTCTATGTCTTTAGTTCCTTGCTTCAGTAATTTTAATACTTCATCAAACTTTATGCTATTCAGTGCTTGTAGTGCCTCGCTAAAACCCGTTCGCCGACTCCCAAATGAACCAAATTTTATATTCTCATTATTAAAATTATCCATTAATGAATAAACATAATCATTTGAATGCGTTGCCACATAACCTAAAAACTTTTGCATTACATCTAATGCTTCAATTTGCTGTTGCTTGGTATAAGTTTTTTCTTCACTCATATTTTCTCTATTTTAATAGTTAATAAATATTTTTTCATAGCTTCTTATTTCTTATGATAATACGAGCATATACTTTATTAACTTTATATCCCTCCGTTGTTAAATACTTGCCATTATTATCCTTTACATATAATAAAAAATCTCTTTTGTTTGATATTGGAAATTTTGTAATAGGATCTCTAAATTTCTCATATTTTTTTGTAGGAACAAAATTATCTTCACCAATACCAAGCGTCATTATCTCAAATTGTTCAGGATTATATTTATCTAAGAAAGTGATAGGCACACCCATAGCACCCGCATAATCCATAGGTATATCTTTGGTTTTGTCTACATTGATAGCATCGTAATTATCATATTTGAGATATTCTTCCGCAGTATATTTTTTATACAATATCAAATCTTCGTGCCGTTTATTAATGTCAAGATTAGTAAACCAAACTACACCCGAAACTCTAATCATACCTTCTTTATGATTTCCTGCTGTGGCATAATCTTCATAATGCTTATTTATAAAATGACCCGCACCATCAGAAAATCCATACCCCAACCAAAGTTTATTTTCCTTGATGAGTTTAAATATATCTTTATAAGTAATAGCATTTTGATATCCTATAATGATAAATTTTTTATCGTATTCTATGAGTTGAGCTTATTGGGTTAGTAACCACAATATCTGCCTATTGTAATAGTTTTATACTCTCTTCGCTTCTAAAATCACCATCATTTTTCAGTTTTTGTATACCGATTTTCGTGGGGTCGGGTATGTTGTTGCCATTAGTATCACCTGTGTATTCCAAATAAATAGCTTTTTCACTTTGGTTTTGGCTAAACAAATCGGCATTTTGATTTTTGTAGCAAGTGGTAATCAACTTTTTTATTCCCAAGCTATTGAAACGATAAGAAAAATAGTGAAAAAAATTACTTACTCGTGGGTCATCGCAATTGCAATAGATTACTTTGTCTTTAAAATGTTGTAAGTAATGGCTTAGCTCTCTTTCTATATCTGATAGTTGGGTATAAAACTCATCTTTCTTCGCCGTCTTTGCCTGATTGCAAATTTTTATTTGAAACATTATTAGCCATTTTTTGATATTGTATTTATATATTTTTATACAATGATAAATTTTTCAATAGCAAAGATAGCTTTTTTATTAAATATTTTATTGAAGAGTATGTTTTTCTCTTACTTAAATCTCAAAATTTTCATTGGTGAAAATGTTCCTACAAAAAGAGCAGGAATAAACAAACTAAGTATACAAATTATAAAGATACCCAAAACTAATAGGATAGTTTCAGGAATGTTCACTAATACTTCGGCTTTAGCTATCATATAGTCTGATTGATTGAGGGTAATAAAACCAAAATAATCCTGTAAAAATACAAATCCTAATCCAAGCAAAACCCCCCAAAAAATACCTTTCACTATCCAGGGCATACCCGAAAAAATAATAATTTTTTGTATTGCAAACTTAGTTGCTCCAAAAGAAAAAAGAATACCTATCATCGTACCTCGTTCTATGACAAATACCAAAAAAACAGCTATGATATTGATAATAATTAGAAGTCCAAAAATGGCTAAAGCAATGTGTTCTGTTACACGTTGAAAATTAAGCCATTCAAAAATAAAACTTAATGTTTTATTAAGGGTAAAACTACTCCAATACAAAGGTAATTTATCCAACAAATTCATATTTATTATTTCTATATCCTTTACCCTATTTTTAGGAATATATACTTCATATCCCCCAATAGTTTCTAGTCCAATATGCTTAAAAAAAGATATATCACAAATAGCTATCTGTTTGTCATACTCATCCACATCTGTATTATATATTCCTTGCACGATTACCAAGCGAGTACGAGGTTTTTCTTCATCTGTTTTAAAAATATGGAAAAGTACCTTATCTCCTACATCTACCTCTAATCGTTGTGCTGTTTTTTTAGAAATAAGAATTTGCTTGTAAGAACAACTATCTTTATTCAAAGAATTACCTTTAATAATAAATTTATTAAACATTTTCAAATCTTGAAGCCCTTTTAGCAAAAGTCCTTCCATGCTAGTTTTGCTTTGTACTATACCATATTGCGTAATAAAGGGTGAAAAAAAAAGAATGTTCTCATCTTGTTTTAAAACCTGTTCTACCTTATCATTCCTCAGTATCCCACTGTATTCTCCAAAAGGAAAAAGATTATTTTGTGTGAGTTGCACTCTAATATTTCCCCACATGCTATACATTTTTTCACTAATAGTATTTCGAAATCCATTGACTAATGCAAAAATAATCATTAGCGTAGCTACACTCAAAGCCAACGACCATGAGGCTATGAGGAGTATAAGTTTAGAAAAATTTTTCTCAGAGGTATAAATTTTTTGAGCTATAAAAAAAAGCTTATTCAATACTAAATAGGATTTAATTAATCTACTTATATATTCTATAGACTATCCCGGCATACGAGAAATATATCTTTCTACTTGCTTAATCTGAGTCACTAATTCAGGCGTTGTAGGATTTAATTGTTTTACTTTCCTAAAATATTGTTTCGCACCTCTAAACTCTCTTTTTGTCATTAAGATACTACACATTTGAAGATATGCAGTAGCTTCTGTTTCTTTATCTGGCAATCCTTTCCGAATAGCCTCCCGAACATATCCCTCCGATTCTTTCATTTTTCCTTTTTGCATAGCAATCATACCCATTTGCAACATACTCGCCCCTTGAGCATCGTTCATAGGCAATCCTAAATCTAATCCTTTTTTCATCATCGTTTCTGCCTTATTAAGATCTTGATTTGCCATTGCTAAATGTCCTTGCAAAGTATAATACACCGAACGAATAGGCTTAATCAATAATTTCGGAAACCATATAATGGATAATATTTGTTGTGCCCCTGCAATATTGCCCTTTTCTAAATAACTTTGAATAACACGTAATGGACCAAATAAAAAATGAGTAACTATTAATATCAAAGCCAACCCATAAAAGGGCCAAGCAAATCCTAAACTGCCATAAATATTAAATATTACACCTCCTAAGAGAAATAACACACCTATTTGAAAGCGCCAACGAATAATAAAGTTATAAAAATTCATAATAATTAGTCTTTAATATGGCTCAAAGATATTGCAAAAAAGAGAAATCAGCAGGAGTTTGTTTTTAAAAAAATAAAAAAGGCAAGCATTTTTATACTTGCCCGTAATTTATCTTTAATAATTTATGTAAAGATTTTAGCTACACTCTTGTTTTCTATTATTAATTTATCTATATTAGCTCGTAAATTTTTCTTTGAAATTTCACCTTCCCATCTACTTATTACTATGGCTGCCATTCCATTCCAAATATGGTTTACAAAGACTCTTGTTTCGCTCATAAACCTATCAATACCCAATATAAAGGCATGCTCTCCACAGGCATTTTTCCACCCATACCCATCAAAGTAGCTGTAAGTGTGATAAATCCAGAACCAGAAATACACTTGCTCCTTTAGAGGTAAGTATAGCTACTATAAGAATAACTATTTCATCTCCCAAACTAATTAGCCCAAAGCCTGAGCGATAAACATAGTAGCCATAATTCTATAAACTTAGTACCTTCTTAAATTAAAAGAATATCCTGCGGGGACTACAAAGCCTAGAGTTTCTTTTTTTAATCCGAGTTTGTCTAATTTTTTAATAACCCTAGCAATGCTGGTTCGGAAGAACTTGCATCGGCTACAATAATAATTTCATCAATATTAAGTTTCAAGCATTTAAAAATAGAGAAGAATCCTGCAATGTAAGCAATAAGTCCTACGATAACCACAATAAATAAAATACCTGCTACATAGAATGACCCTATAAGTGTTAGCAAATTACCTATAGCTTTGGTGCTAAAAGCCCTTATAAAACTATCTATAATTATATGTAATAGAAATCTGTAGTAGATAAATTTTGAGCACCTTTCATAAATCCTTGTATAGCCGAAGCATTTAATGTTTTTACATCTACATTCATACCAGAACCGGGCTTCAAAACACCTACTATCAGTAATCCACAAATTAGGGTAATAGCACTCACTACTTCAAAATAAATAAGTACCTTTATCTCGTTTGTACTAATATTTTTCGCATCTGTACTACGAACAAATCCTAAGGTAATGGTATAAAAAATAATAGGTGCTATAAATACTTTTATAAGTTTTATAAATCCATCTCCTAAAGGTTTTCAATGAGTCACAATGTTGCCAAAATACAACCTATTAAACCTCCAATAATAACTGCAAAAATAATCCATACATATAATGAAGTAAGGTATCGTTTCATATCTATTTTTTATTGAATAGTATAAGTAAAAAAATTTATTACAAGTATATTCTATTTTTTAATATTACATAATTATTTTTAAAGTAAAAGAGATAAAAACATTATCTCCTCTTCTTACTAATGAGCTATATGACTGATCAAGTATATCAATCCAAAACCTCCTATTAATAATATAAAAAATAATATTCCTGCTAATAAAACAGCTTTTCCTCCACTACGAAGCATCTTTTTTACATCTATAGATAATCCTAAGGCTGTCATCGCTATAGTTAATACAAACGTGTCTATTAATTGTATACTTTTGTTTAAAAATCCTATATCACCACATACATATATTAATAAACTATTGATAATAATAGCCACTAAAAACAATAAGGCAAACCAAGGTATAGTTATTTTATTTTTTTGTTGAGAATGGTTATTTTTTCGCTTAAAAATAAAAGGGAATAGCACCAAAACAGGTATAAGTAACATAACACGTATCATTTTTACAATTACTGCCGTCTGCTCTGTCTCTGGAGATATGGCACTAGAAGCGGCAACTACTTGGGCTACCTCATGAATAGTAGCACCTATATACACTCCCTCCCAATAATGATTAAAAGGAATAATTCCCAATTCATATACAATAGGATATAAAAACATGGCAAGCATACCATAAATAATTACAGTGCCTACAGCTACCCCACTCTTATAGGCGGGTAATTTCAAAGAAGCCTCTACTGCTAATACAGCTGCTGCTCCGCATATAGCACTTCCACTACCTATTAATATATTTGATTCATTATCCAAATGTAAAAGGTACTTCCCTATTAAAATAGCAAAAGCATAAATTCCCAAAACAACTATCAAACTTGATAGAAAACCTGACATACCTACATTGAATAATTCATTCATACTAATACGCAATCCATACAATATAATCCCTAATCTTAACAGTTTGTTAGAACAAAAATAAATACCCTGTGTATATCTTTTTTGTTTATGTACAGGATAAAAAAAGATCATCCCTAAAAGCATCCCTATGATTAATGGCGAAATTTGTAAATTTTCTAATACAGGAATTTGAACTATTCCAAAAGAAACTATAGAAAGTAATAAAACTATCATCAAAGCTATCGTAAAATAATACCATTTTCTTCTTTCTATTTTATGCCTCTTAGATTGATATAAATTTATGCGCTTCTTCATAAGATAGTATATATTATATTTTTTGATAAAAAAACTTTATTTCTATTAAATATGTAAGTAAAATATATATTTTCTTATGATAGATTTTTCTATAATATATAAAAAGATTAATATATCATCTGTCAAACGAAAAGTTTATTAAAAAATTATAGTGCTTTTTACAATGTTTTATTTAATCTCCCCTAAAAAGATGAATTTCTACCGTGTATTCTACCTCCTTTCATTAATCCCTCATATCTATGCATAAGTAAATATGTTTCTACTACTTGTAAGGTATCTATAATTACAGCAACCATTATCAATAAAGAAGTACCTCCAAAAAATGAAGCAAAACCACTTGTAATACCTAACATCATAGCAAATCCTGGAAGGATACCTATCAAAGCTAAACAAATAGCCCCTGGAAAAGTAATTCTATCTAATATAGTACCAATATATTCCGCCGTATTTCTACCTGGCTGTATACCTGGAATAAAACCATTGTTACGCTTCAAATCATCAGCTATTTGCTTGGGGTTAAATACTAAAGCAGTATATAAAAATGAAAACATGATAACTACAAAAGCATAAACAACCATATGCCAAGGATCTTGAGGATCTGAAAATATTCGTGCTATACCTTTCCCTGATTCAAATGTTGTATATGAAATCAAAGTGGGAAAGAACATAATAGCTTGTGCAAAAATAATAGGCATTACTCCTGACATATTTACCTTAAGTGGTAAGTATTGACGTGCCGATTGAATTCTTCCACCCATAGCACCTGCTATTTGTTTAGCATAACTTAAAGGTACTCTCCTTACTCCCTGAATTAAGAAAATAGAAAACATAATAACACCTACCAAGAAAAAAATTTCCACCAAGAAAATCAATATACCTCCATTCGTAGTAGACTTAACAGTTAATTCCTGCATAAAAGACTGAGGCAAACGAGCCAAAATACCCACCATGATAATTAAAGAAGTACCATTGCCAATCCCTCTATCTGTAATTTTCTCACCAAGCCACATCACAAATAAAGTGCCTGCTGTAAGTAGTATACAAGTACAAAACCAAAAATAAGGTAAAAACTCAGGAATCAAAGCACCCGCATTTGTTGTATTGATAAAAGTAACATAAGCACCCGCTTGCAAAAAGGTAACTATAATAGTTAAATACCTTGTCCATTGTACAATTTTTTTCCTACCACTTTCTCCATCTTTCTGTATTTTTTGTAATTGAGGTATTAAAATAGTTGCTAATTGCATAAAAATAGAAGCTGAAATATAGGGCATAATACCCAATGCAAAAATAGAGGCTTGTGAAAAAGCTCCCCCTGCAAAAGTATCTATCAATCCTAATATACCACTATTTTCACCACTACTAATATCTAATAACTTAGGATTTACGCCAGGCAAGGTAATATGAGTACCCAAACGATAAACAAATACCAATAATAATGTATAAAGAATTTTTTTTCTTAATTCTTCAATTTTCCAAATATGTACAAGTGTATCTATAAATTTTTTCACAATTAAAATTATTTTATAACTTCTACTGTACCCCCTACTTTTTCTACCTCTTGTTTAGCTTTTTCACTAATAGAGTCGACTCTAAATGCTACTTTACTTTTAAGTTCACCTTTTGCCAAAATTTTTACCTTATCAAACTGATTAATCAATTTATTCATATACAAATTTTCTACAGAAAAAATATCCATTGTATATTTGGTTACTAACGCATCTACTTGTCCTAAGTTAAATACTTTATATTCTTTACGATGAAAATTCTTAAACCCTCTTTTGGGCACTCTTCTTTGAATGGGCATTTGTCCCCCTTCAAAACCTACTTTTCGCTTAGATCCACTCCTTGATCCTTCGCCATTCATTCCTCTAGTAGAAGTTCCTCCATGTCCTGAACCTTCTCCTCTTCCTATTCTTTTTTGTTTATGTGTAGAACCTACTACAGGTTTCAAATTATGTAATTTCATATTTTTTCAATTATTTTCATGTTAATTAATAGGTTCAACTTTCACCAAATGATTGACCACTCTTATCATTCCTTTAAGTTGGTCTGTTTCATTTAATTCTACAGAATCATTAATATGCTTTAACCCCAAGGCTATCATAGTTTTTTTCTGACGAGGTAGCCTGTCTATAACACTTTTCACTTGTGTAATCCTTAGTTTTTTCATGACAAAATACAATTTTAATCTTTACCCATTAAATACTTTTTTTACTGATATATTTCTCGCTTGAGCTATTTCAAGAGGTTCTCTCATCATCATTAATCCTTTAATAGTTGCCTTTATCACATTATGAGGGTTGTTAGAACCTAAAGATTTTGTTAATACATTTTTTATACCTGCACTTTCTAATACAGCACGTATAGACCCCCCAGCAATAACTCCTGTTCCTATAGCAGCGGGCTTAATCATTACTTTCGCAGCACCTTGTTTTACAAATATTTCATGAGGTAAAGTTCCGTTATGCAAAGGCACTCTAATAAGATTTTTCTTTGCATCTTCTATACCTTTTTTTATAGCTTCTTGTACTTCTTTTGCTTTTCCTAAACCATGTCCCACAATACCATTTTCATTACCTACTACTACTATTGCAGAAAAACTAAAAGTACGACCTCCTTTAGTTGTTTTGGTAACTCTATTTATGGATACCACTTTTTCTTTTAATTCTATTTCTGCGACTTTTACGTTTTGTATTTTATTCATTTTGTAAAATAATTTTATTATATACTACATTTAATTAGAATTTTAAGCCTCCTTCTCTTGCTCCATCCGCCAATGCTTTTACCCTACCATGGTATAAATAACCACTTCTATCAAATACGCAAGTAGCAATTCCTTTCTGAATAGCTTTTTTTGCTAATGTTTTACCAACTAAAGTAGCTTTTTTTGACTTAGTTAAAGCCTCCTTAGACTTTAATTCTTTATCATTACTTGCAACCGATACTAAAGTTACTCCTTTAGTATCATCTATTAATTGAGCATAAATAGCTGTATTACTCCTAAATATTGAAAGACGAGGCTTCTCGGTAATACCTGAAATTTTTTTTCTAATTCTAAATTTTATTTTTTCTCTAATAGAAATTTTTTTATGTGACATATTCTTTATTTATTTTTACTCGATACTGCCGAGTTTATTTATTTTTTCTTATTATCAACATCTTATTTTGAGCCTGCTGCTGTTTTACCTGCTTTCTTTCTAATAAATTCCCCACTATATCTAACGCCTTTACCTTGGTAAGGTTCTGGTTTTCTTAAACTACGAATTTTGGCAGCTACCATTCCCAACAATTGCTTGTTAAAAGATTCTAAAAGAATAGTAGGATTTTTACCTTTTTCGTGAGTAGTAGAAACCTTTATTTCTTTAGGTATCACTATTACAAAATTATGAGAATATCCCAATGATAAGTCTAATAAGTTATCTTGGGCAGTTGCTCTATAACCTACTCCTACTAGCTCCAATTTTCTTTCAAATCCTTTAGAAACACCTTGTACCATATTCGCTATTAGCATTCGATATAACCCATGTAAGGATTTAGATTGTTTCTCATCATCAGCTCTTTCTACTACGACTTGGTTAGAATCTATTTTAACCTTAATTTTAAGATTAACTGCTTGCTGTAATTCTCCTTTAGTACCTTTCACACTAACTACATTAGCAGTATCTACTTTGACCGTAACTCCAGAGGGAATTTCTATGGGATTTTTTCCTATTCTTGACATAATACTTTATTTCTTTATCTATTTAATATACATAACAAATTACTTCTCCGCCCACATTTTTAACTCGTGCTTCCTTATCTGTCATTACACCTTGAGAAGTACTTACTATAGCAATACCCAACCCCCCTAATGGCTTACGAATTTCAGAAGGCTTAGCATATAAACGTAACCCCGGACGGCTAGCTCTGGAAATATTCCTAATAGCTGGTAGTTTTGTTTGCAAATCATATTTTAATGCAACACGAATAATGCCTTGTTTACTATCTTCTTCAAATTTATATCTTAAAATATAGCCTTGCTCATACAGTATTTCAGTAATACGCTTTTTCAAATTAGAAGCAGGTATTTCCACTGTTCTATGATTAGCTTGTTGTGCATTGCGAATACGAGTTAAATAATCTGCAATTGTATCTGTATACATATTTTTATAATATCTGTTTTTTCTAATTTAATTATTACCAACTTGCTTTTTTGATACCTGGAATCTTGCCATCTAAAGCCATATCTCTAAATACTAAACGAGATACTCCAAAATAACGTATATAGCCTTTTGCCCTTCCTGTAATTTGACAACGATTTTTTAATCGTACGGGAGATGCATTTTTAGGTAATTGATCCAAAGCTAGGTAGTTTCCCTCCGCTTTCAACATTTTACGTTTAGCTTCATATTTAGCGACTATTTTTTCTCTTTTACGCTGTCTTGCTTTTACTGATTCTTTAGCCATGTTGTATAAATATTTTATTTATTATTCATATTTTTAAAAGGTATCCCCATTTCTTTTAATAGAGCATAAGCCTCATCATTATTTGATGCATTAGTAACAATGGTAATATCCATTCCTCCTATCTTAGTTACTTTATCAATATCTATTTCTGGAAAAATAATTTGTTCAATAACTCCAAAAGTATAATTACCTCTTCCATCAAACGCCTTTTCGCTTACTCCTTTAAAATCTCTCACTCGAGGCAAAGCTACAGCAATCAAACGATCTAAAAATTCATACATTTGCCTTTTTCTTAAAGTTACTTTAACACCAATAGGCATATTTTTACGTAATTTAAAATTAGAAATATCCTTTTTTGAGAGAGTAGCAATAGGTTTTTGCCCAGCTATTTTAGTAATTTCCTCCATAGCTATATCCAATAGCTTTTTATCATTTACTGCACCATTAACCCCTTTATTTATACAAATTTTCTCAATACGAGGCACCTGCATAACAGTTTTATAAGCAAATTGCTTCATCAAAGCAGGAACTACCTGTTTTTTATATTTTTCTTGTAACCTGGGTGTATATTTTACTTCTGCCATAATCTTTATGCTATTACTTGTCCTGATTTTTTTGAAATTCGTTGTAATTTACCATTTTCAGTTCTTTGACGGTTAATTCTTGTACCTTGTTTTCCATCCCACAACATCACGTTAGAAATATGTATAGGAGCTTCTTTTTTTATAATACCTCCTTGAGTATGCTGTGCATTAGGCTTAGTATGACGAGAAACCATATTCACACCTTCCACTACAACACGTGATTTATCAACAATCACTCGCAATACCTTTTTCGGCACAGTAAGATTTTTATCATTTCCAGAGATGACTACAACCATACTACCTTTCTTAATGTTGAACTTAACTTTTTTATTTTTTGTTTTCACAATAATTAATTTTTTATATCTATAAAAATATTATAATACTTCAGGAGCTAAGGAAATAATTTTCATATAACCTTTATCTCTTAATTCACGTGCTACCGGACCAAAAATACGCGTTCCTCTAGGCTCATCTGATGTATTGAGCAATACAACAGCATTATCATCAAAACGAATATAAGAACCATCTTTTCTTCGCAATTTACTAGTTGTACGTACAATTACAGCCTTGCTTACCGTACCTTTTTTTATAGCTCCTGAAGGAAGTGCAGTTTTTATTGTAACTACAATTTTATCTCCTATTTTCGCAATAGATTGTTTACTATTCCCTAAAATACGAATACATAATACTTCTTTGGCTCCACTATTGTCTGCTACTGACAACCTTGATTCTTGTTGTATCATTAACTTTTAAGTTTTACTTTAATTAATAAAATATTTATTTTGCTTTTTCTATTATTTCTACTAAACGCCACCTTTTAGTTTTACTCAACGGACGAGTTTCCATAATTTTTACCAGATCCCCTAATTGACACTCATTTTTTTCATCATGCGCATGAAATTTTGTAGTCTTTTTCAAAAACTTACCGTATATAGGATGTTTTACCTTTCTCTCTACATTCACAGTAACCGTTTTTTGCATTTTATTACTAGAAACTACTCCTATACGCATTTTTCTTAATTTTCTTGTTACTACTTCCATTGATCTATTTGAATTTAAGCTTTTTGTAATTTTCTTTGAGTTAATTCGCCATTCATACGTGCTATATCTCTACGCAGACCTCTTATCAGAATAGGGTTTTCCAATGGAGATACGGCATGCATAAATTCTAATTTTTTTAAACGAATTTTTTCTTCTTTTATTTTTTCTATTAGTGCTTCATCACTCATTACTCTAATAGATTCTAAAAATTTTTTATATTGAAGTGGCATATCTTTATTAATACTTTTTATCTACATTTTAAACAATGTCATGTCTTATTATAAACTTAGTCTTTATAGGCAGTTTACTAGCTGCCAGCCTAAAAGCCTGTTCAGCTATTTGCTTTGATACTCCATCAATTTCAAATAAAATCCTTCCTGGCTCCACAATTGCTGCCCACCCTTCAGGATTTCCTTTTCCCTTACCCATACGTACCTCTAAAGGTTTTTTCGTAATAGGCTTATCAGGAAATATTCTTATCCACACATTACCTTCTCTTTGCATATAACGAGTAAGTGCTTGTCTTGCTGATTCTATTTGACGAGTATCTAACCATACATTTTCTAAAGCTTTCAATCCGTAAGAACCAAAAGCTAATGTCGTACCTCGCTTAGCTTGAGAACGCATTTGTCCCTTTTGAGTTTTTCTATATTTTGTTCTTTTTGGTTGTAACATAATACTTATTTAATATCTTAAAACGTTAGGAAATTAATTAATTGGTATTTTCTTGCCTTCTTGGTCTTCGGTCTCCACCGCTACTATTGCCTCCTCTACGTCTATCTCCTCCACGATCTCCTCTATGGTCAAAAGAACGTTTATTTTCATGTTTCTCTACTCTTGAATTCCCTACAAAATTCAAGTTCAAATCCCTCTTAGTCAATACTTCTCCCCTACATATCCATACCTTTATACCTACTTTCCCATATACAGTTAATGCAAATACAGAAGCATAATCTATATCCATTCTAAAAGTATGTAAAGGAATTCTTCCATTTTTTAATTCTTCAGAACGAGCTATTTCCGCACCTCCAAGCCTTCCCCCCAATTTGATTTTAATACCTTCTGCCCCCATACGCATAGTAGAAGCTATAGTCATTTTTGCCGCTCTCTTATAACTAATACGATTTTCTATTTGCCTTCCTATAGTTTCTCCCACAATCACAGCATCCAACTCTGGACGACGAATTTCTAAAATATTCACTTGCACATCTTCTTTATGTGTAAGTTTTTTTATTTCTTCTTTTAGTTTATCAATCTCACTACCCCCTTTCCCAATAACGATTCCTGGTTTTGAAGTATGTATAGTAACTATCAATTTCCCTAAAGTACGTTCAATAACTACTTTAGAGATACCTGCTTTTACAATACGTAACAAAAGATACTGACGTATTTTATGATCTTCAATAAATTTTATTGCAAATTCTTTTTTAGAACTATACCAACTAGATTCCCAGCCTCTAGTAATACCTAAACGATTGCCTATTGGATTTGCTTTTTGACCCATAAAATATTTTATTTATTATTTAATTCTTGCTTTTTATCCACAATAATAGTTACATGATTACTTCTTTTACGAATACGATAACCTCTACCTTGCGGTGCAGGACGCAAGCGTTTAAGTACACGAGCTCCATCTACAAATATTGTTTTTATATACAACCCAGCCTCATCTATTTCAGGATTGGCTTGTTTCCAATTATTTACTGCACTTTGTAGTAATTTTCTAAGAGGAATAGATGCATGTTGAGGACTATATTGCAATATATCCAATGCCTTTTCTACTGCCAAACCTCTTGCCACATCGGCTACCAAACGCATTTTACGAGGAGAGGTGGGATAATTTCTTAATTTAGCTATAGCTTCCATTGTATTATTTACTATTTTTCTATTTTTTTAATATAAAATTGGAGAATTTTCTAGTCTTTTTTAGAATGTCCTTTAAATACTCTAGTAGGTGCAAATTCTCCCAATTTATGTCCTACCATAAATTCAGTAATATACACTGAAATAAATTTATTACCATTATGTACAGAAAAGGTATGTCCTACAAAATCAGGAGTAATTGTAGAACGACGGCTCCAGGTTTTTATAGCTGTTTTTTTAGATTTACCTTCATTAATATTTAACACTTTTTTTTCTAAATGTGCTGCTACATAAGGTCCTTTTTTTATTGATCTTGCCATGGTATTAAAACTTTAAAATTTTATTTAGTACTTAATTTTTTACCTTTTCTTGTTTGTAAAATAAGTTGATTACTACTTTTCTTAATATTTCTAGTCTTCAATCCTTTGGCATATAAACCGGTACGAGAACGAGGATGCCCTCCAGAAGCTTTTCCTTCACCGCCTCCCATAGGATGATCTACAGGATTCATTGCAACCCCTCTATTACGTGGTTTAATGCCTCTCCATCTATTAGCACCTGCTTTACCTATAGATTCTAAATTATGATCTGAGTTAGACACAGCTCCTACAGTAGCAAAACAATTAACTAATATTTTTCTTAATTCACCAGAAGGCATTTTTAACACTGCATATTTTTCTTCTTTAGATGTAAGTTGCGCTGAAGCACCCGCACTACGTACTAATTGACCACCTTTACCAGGTTGCATTTCTACATTGTGTACAAACGTACCTTCAGGCATATTCTTAAGCATCAAGGCATTCCCTATTTCTGGAGCTACAGCATCCCCACTCACTATAGTCATACCTACTTTAATATCTTTTGGAGCTATAATATATCTCTTTTCTCCATCAACATAATTAATTAGTGCAATAAATGCAGTACGATTAGGATCATATTCTATACTAAATACCTTACCTGGAATATTGAATTTATCTCTTTTAAAATCAATAATACGATAACGTCGTTTATGACCACCCCCCATATAACGCACAGTAAGACGACCATTAGAGTTACGACCTCCTGTACTTTTAAAGGTTTTCAATAAACTTTTTTCTGGTACATTGGTAGTAATTTCAGCATATTGATTTCCTATTTTCCAACGAGTACCTGCCGTTATTGGTTTAAATTTCTTTAATGCCATTGTCTTATAATATTAAATATTTGCGTATAAATCTATCGTTTCTCCTTCTGCTAGTTTGACCATTGCCTTTTTATAGGCTGATTTCCTACCCTCCAATACTCCACTTTTAGTAAATTTCACCTTTTTCTTAGAAGATACTACCATTGTATTTACTTCAGATACAGATACACCATAAAACTTTTCAATAGCATTTTTTATTTCCAATTTATTGGCTTTTCTGTCTACCCTAA
This sequence comes from Chitinophagaceae bacterium, assembly GCA_051647125.1. Lineage (GTDB taxonomy): Bacteria > Bacteroidota > Bacteroidia > Chitinophagales > Chitinophagaceae > JBOFDP01. Next base: position 28,115 of record JBOFDP010000098.1, read on the forward strand.
AAACATATACACTACCTTTTTCGGTCATTTTATTGGCTTTCTCTGTAAGTATAGGTCTTATTAAAATATTTACTGGATTCATAATTTTTAAGTTGTTTGAATGGGTTCTTGTACATTAAATTGTTGGGCTGCACCTTCTGTAAGTAATAATACATCAGCATTCATCAGTTCATACGTATTAAAATCTGACAATAAATGACTTTTTACATATGGCAAATTACGTAAAGAAAGAGCTATATTATTATTAATTTCATCCGTTAAAAATAAAGTTTTTTTATCACTAAGCTTTAATTGATTGAGTATTGTTACAAATTCCTTAGTTTTCGGAGTATTCATATCAAATTTCTCCACTACGACTATCGCATTATCTTTAGCCTTAATACTTAATGCACTAATACGAGCTAAATCCTTAACTTTTTTATTCAATTTAAAGGAATAATCACGGGGCTTAGGGCCGAAAATAGTACCACCTCCTTTATACAAAGGATTACGAATATTACCTTTACGAGAGCCTCCTGTACCTTTTTGTTTATGTAATTTACGCGATGATCCTTTTACCTCTCCTCTCGATTTTACCTTATGAGTACCTTGTCTTTGTGCTCCTAAATATTGCTTTACTGCCAAATATAATACTTGTTGATTAGGTTCTATCCCAAATATAGTATCCGGAAGTTCTATTTTTCTGCCTGTGCTAGTACCATTTATGTTTAATACATCTATTTGCATATCGTGAATTATATAAATTTTTATTTTTGAATATAAACTACAGCACCATTATGTCCAGGCACAGATCCTTTTATAAGTACATAATTTTTTTCAGGAAGAATTTTAACAATTTTCAACCCCTTCACTTTCACCTGATCTCCTCCCATACGTCCTGCCATACGCATACCTTTAAATACACGAGAAGGATAGGAAGATCCTCCTATAGAACCAGGTGCTCTACTGCGATCATGCTGCCCATGACTAGCCTCTCCTACACCAGCAAAACCATGCCTTTTAACCACACCTTGAAAACCTTTTCCTTTAGAAATTCCAAATACTTCTACAACTTCTCCTTCACTAAACACCTCTGTGCATATTACAAATTCACCTAATTGTTTAGACAATAAAAAATTTCTAAATTCTTTAATAACCTTTTTCGGAGAAGTTTGAGCTTTGAAAAAATGTCCTTTTTCGGACTTATTACTATGTTTTTCTTTTTTATCTGCAAATGCTAATTGATATGCACTATACCCATCATTATCGACAGATTTAATTTGAGTTACTATGCAAGGACCAGCTTCTATTACCGTACATGGAATTTGCTTTCCATCGGTATCAAAAATACTAGTCATTCCAATTTTTTTTCCTATAATTCCTTTCATATCTTAAAATTATATAAACCTTTCTATTTTTAACACAATCTATAAAATTTAGTTTTCAAAAATAAAAGGAATTTATATAACCTTTTCTTTTTACTCCCGACCTTTTCTTTTTATTGAAGTACCGAAAGCTAAACTAAACTTCGAAGAGTTTGTTTATTTTATTTTATTAGAGGTTCTTCTTGCCTATAGCATTACGAACATAATATTATTTTTATTTTTTCTATTTAATTTCTACTTCTACTCCTGAAGACAAATCTAATTTAGATAATGCATCCACCGTACGAGAAGTAGAAGTATAAATATCAATCAACCTTTTGTGAGTACAAAGCTGAAATTGCTCTCTGCTTTTTTTATTCACATGAGGCGAACGCAACACGGTAAATATTCTGTTTCGTGTAGGCAAAGGTACTGGACCACTTACTACTGCACCTGTACTTTTTACCGTTTTCACAATCTTGTCAGCAGAATTATCTACTAGATTATTATCATAAGATTGTAATTTTATTCTAATTCGTTGTGCCATAATATCTTTAAATAGGAATGCAAATATAGTTTTTATTTTTGTTATAGCAACTTTTTTTTCAAAATTTTATATTAATGTTATATTTTGCACTTAGTCATAGCGAAAAAACCTACAGATATAGTTACATCTAATTATATAAAATTTTATTACTATTAAGAAATAAATCCAATACTTCAAATTACTTAATATTTCCAACTACTATATTAATAAACAATTTTTACATATAAAAAAACTAATTATAATTTGAGATTTTAATTCTCTAACCCATTGCTCTGAGGTATTTTTTATATACTAAATAAGTATTAATTCAATAATGATTGAACAGTAGGCACAAACCTTCTTTTAAAATAAATTTTCATATCCTCTATAAAATTCCTATTTTTGCTAATATAAATATTTCTTATGGCAAAGTATTTTTGCATGTTTTTAGTAATCATATGCTTGTTTTCCTGTGATGTAGAGAACCAAGCTAAATCTCCAGAAGTAAGTAGCATAGCCACTATTATACAAGATACTTTATCTACAGTGCAAGGTATTACTTCTGAACCCGATACTACCAACAATTGGAAAATAGGGAAATATTTCTGTCCTATGCACTGTGAAGGAGAAAGGATGTACCTTCAGGCAGGAGAATGTCCTAAGTGTGAAATGGACCTTAGAATCTGGCAGGCTACTGGCAATTAACTTTTCGTCTTATTGCCCAATAATACAATATTATAAATAGGTCAAAGACCTTCATTCTATTATAGGATACTGTTGTATAGAGAGAGGTAAGCCCTCTGCTCTATTTTTAGGAGAACAAGAGGAATAAATTTAGTTTTTAAACTTTAAATAGTGTATTTTTGCATAACGTTAAATTATTATACTACTAAATTATGACAAATTATTTATTTTTACAAGCTGCAGAAGGACAGTCATCTAGTGGCTTTGGGTCAATGGGGACTCTTTTATTTTTCGGACTATTTTTCCTTATTTTCTGGTTTTTTATTATACGTCCTCAATCAAAAAAAGCCAAAGAACAAAAAAAGTTTATTGCAAATTTAGATAAAGGAGCAAATATTGTTACTATAGGAGGATTACACGGTACTATTAATAAAGTGAATGAAGACAATAGTACATTAATGTTAGATTTAGGACATGGTATCTTAATAAAAGTTGAACGAAGTGCCATCTCAATGGACGCTACTGTAGCTTTACAAAAAGCTAATACTATTGTTCCAAAATAAGTAAATTTACAAGTAAAAAAAACACGTTATTAAAAAATATAACGTGTTTTTTTTGCCCTAATATGTAAATGCGGTATATTTTTAAAAATAATTTATGAGGCTATCTCCTTTTTATTGGTACTATTTAGTAGTTTATGTTGGACTTTACTCTATAATAGGAAATCTGAAGCTGACTTATCCAATAAGCCAGGAAAAACCATGCGGGCACAGCCAATACCCAAAAAATAAGTCTCATTATAATAGTTAAATTTTCCGCCT
>JBOFDP010000099.1:0-4563 GCA_051647125.1 Chitinophagaceae bacterium
GAACTCCAATTTGCCCATTTTTTTGATAACAGTTCTGTTATCAATACATTAGAAGTAGAAAACTCACAAGCCAAGCCCACACCTGCCAAAAACCTTAATGCTGTAAAAAGAAAAATATTCTGAATAAAGGGGCTTAGCAATGTAGATAATGAATATAATAAGATACTATATTTTATAATTTTTACCCTACCTATTTTATCTCCTAAAGCACCAAAGAAAAAAGCCCCTAATACAACTCCTAAATTCTGCCAGTTCGTAATACTCAGTCTTAGTTTTTGAATCATATTTACATCGTATATACCAAATAATTCTCTACTAATATCATAGTATCCTACAGAAAAAATAGTAAGGTCATAAAAATCCATTGCATAGCCCATGCAAAGCAAAACCACCGTATATTTTAAATGTTTATTCATTATTAAAAAAGCTATTCCATCCCTCCTCCATAAGTAATTTCTGCTACAATATTATTATATCTTTTTAGAATATCATAATAATTAAGTTCCATATCAATAGTTTGAGATACGGTAAATAGATATTCCAAAATAGTTATACCTCCTTGCAAGTAAGACATATTAGCCATATGGTTCATGCGGTGAATTTGAGGTACAACATTTTCCTTATAATATTTTAGTTCACTTTTTACATTTTCAAAAGAAACATACAAATTTTCATTCCACATTTTGATATTTAGTTTCATCTGCTCACTACGTTTTATCTCTGCCTTATATGCCAAATCAGCAGCTTTTACCTGAGCCATATTATTCCATAAAAATATAGGAATAGTAATACCTGCGGTAAAGCCAAAAAGTGTATTTTTAGGAATAATAGTAGGGTCTGTTCTTACCCCTACAGAAATATTAGGAAATTGCTGATTTAGTATATATTGCGTTTCTCTTTTACGAAGCAATATATTTTTATTACTTAGTTCCACAAAAAGCATAGAAGGATTTTGATCAGGAGAAAAATCTATTTTTAAGGCATATAAACTATCTGATTGAACAATAGTATCTATAAATCCAATAGTATCAATAATAAAATTTTTTAGATTTTTTTTGGTACGTTCTTCTTCCAAAATAGCTACTTGATGTTTGGTATAAATTTGTTGCTGCTTTGCTGATAAATTAAGTTTGGATAATTCATTAATAGCCCCAGCCTGATATTCTGCAACAGATATTTTTTGTAAAGCATAAAAAAAACTGTCATATCTATGCAAACTTTTCCGCTTAGCTATGGCAAAAAGATACTCATTATAAAACTGTTCTGTTTTCTTGGCAATAAGTTTTTGTATAATCTCCAGATTAGTAGTAGCAATATCATACTGAGTATTAAGCATTTTTCCACGATAAATATAGGTAGTAGGAAATTCTATCGTCTCATCAAGAGAAAAAATAATATTACTAAAATTATCAGCAGCTAATTTTTTTTTATTATAAAATTCTGCATTAGCTACAGGATTAGGCAAGTTAAACGTTGTATTTTTCATAACTTTAGCCTGTTTTTTCTTTAGTTCATATTCCTTAATAGTGGGATTATTTTTTATTGCCCAAGCTATTATTTTTCCTCGTTTTGAGGTGGTATCTTGAGCATAAAGATGATGAGTAGAACAACAAATATACAAACCTACTACTAAGAATAATATCATACACTTAGATAAGGGTATTTTTTTTCTTTTAATAGAATAAACAATTTTGTAAATAGCTGGCAGCATTAATAAGGTAAGCATAGTGGAGGAAATAAGTCCACCAATAACCACAGTAGCTAAAGGACGCTGTACTTCCGATCCTGCACCTGAACCAAAAGCCATAGGAATAAATCCCATAGATGCCACCATAGCAGTCATTAATACAGCTCTAAATCTTCCAGTTACCCCTTTAATAATCCGAGTATTTAGAGACAAATGAGTAGGATAATTATTTTTCAACTCATTAAAATATGCAATAAGAACGATACCATTAAGAACAGCAACTCCAAATAATGCTATAAATCCTACTCCAGCAGAAATACTAAATGGCATATCTCTTATCCATAATGAAAATACGCCTCCTATAGCTGCAAAAGGAATAGCTGTAGAAATAATAAACATATCTTTTAAACTATGAAATGACAAATATAGCAATAATAATATAATACCTAAAGATAGTGGAACAACTATCATCAAACGATCTGATGCATTTTTTAAATTCTCAAATTGTCCACCATAAGCAATTTCATAACCCGAAGGTAGTTTTATTTTTTTCTTAATGTCTTTCTGTACCTCTTCTACTACAGTAGCGACATCTCTATCTCTTATATTTAAACTCACATTGACATTCCTAATACCCTTTGTACGGAATACCGCCATAGGACCTTTTTGAAACTCTATTGTAGCCAATTCTTTTAATGGAACTATTGCTCCTATAGGTGTTAATACTTGAATATTTTCTATTTCTGTAAATGAATTTTTAACTTGCTTGTCGAGTTTTACCAAAATATCAAAACGTTGGTTTTCTTTTAAATAAGTAGTAGCATATTTCCCTGCAAGAGCCATTTGTAAAATATTATTCACCTCTCTCATAGTAAGCCCATATCTGCTCAAAGCCTCTCTATTAAAGGTAATATATAGCTGTGGTAAACCTTCAGCTTTTGCCATTACGACATCTTTAGCACCAGGTATTTTTTCTACAATATTTAGTATTTCATTACCTATTTTTGCCAGTTTTTCCAAATCATTGCCAGAAACACGTATTATAACATCAGATTTCGCACCTGTCATCAATTCATTAAATCTCATATTAATAGGTTGTTGCAATGAAAAAAATACTCCTGGTATGAAGCTACATACTTCTTCAAGTTGTGATTCAAATTCTTGCCTTGTTTTAGCTTTTTTCCATTGTTCTTTAGGATACATAGAAATCACCATATCTTCTTCCTCTATGCTCATAGGATCGGTAGGTATTTCACTAGTACCTATTTTTCCAATACACCCTTTAACCTCATCTGGAAAAGCATTTTTAATTTTTTGAGATACAATATGAGAAACATTAATCATTTCTGTCAATGAGGTCCCCGGTGGCATTTTTACTGCTAAAGCATAATCTCCTTCATCTAATTGAGGAATAAATTCGCCTCCCATTCGTTGAAACAAGTAAAAAGCCAAAATTAAAAATGCTATTGCAATACCCAACATTAATTTTTTTTTATATAACACTACTTTTAAGACAGGAACATATAAGTTGGTTAAAAATTTAATTAACTTATCTGAAAAATTTTCTTTATGTTGCTTTTCTGATTTTAAAAGTAAAGACGACATCATTGGAACAAAGGTCAGAGAAAGCATTAATGCCCCTAACAATGCAAACATCACGGTAATAACCATAGGATGAAACATTTTTCCCTCAATACCTGACAATGTTAATAAAGGAAAATATACTACCAATATAACAATTTGTCCAAAAATAGAAGATTGTACCATTTTAGAAGCCCCGACAAATACTGCTTCATTTTTATTTTTATATAAACGTTTATTAAGTATCCTAACTACATTTTCTACAATAATGACAGCCCCATCTACAATAAGTCCAAAATCTATAGCCCCCAAACTCATCAAATTGCCAGATACTCCAAACAAAACCATCATACAAATAGCAAATAACATTGATAGCGGGATTACACTTGCTACAATAATTCCTGCCTGCCAATGCCCCAATAAAAGTACTAATATAAAAATAACAATTAGTCCTCCTTCTATCAAATTTTTTGTAACTGTCTGAATGGTACTGTTTATTAACTCCTGTCTATCCAAAAAAGGTTCTATGACCAGCCCTTGAGGTAAGATAGGTTGTATTGCCTCTAATCTTTCTTTTACATTTTGCAATGCATCATAAGTATTAGCACCTTTAAGCATCATCACAATACCTCCAACTGCTTCTTTTCCATTTTGGGTCATGGCTCCATACCTAATTGCATAACCTTCCTTCACCTCTCCTATATTTTTCACTAGTACAGGCACATTACCATTCATCTTTATTACTACATTTTCCAAATCTTTAGGTTCTTGCAAAAGCCCAATACCTCGAATAAAATAATTACGTCCTTCTTTTTCCATATAAGAAGCTCCTGTATTGATATTACTTTGACTAACCGCATTATAAACCTCTTGTAAGTTAACATTATTGGCTTTAAGTTGCATAGGGTCTACACTAACATGATATTGCTTCTTATATCCACCAAAAGAACTAATCTCCACAATACCTTTAGTTCCTAATAATTTCTTTTTTACTATCCAATCCTGAACAGTACGAAGTTCCATAGGTGTCCAGCTGGTATCTTCCGGATTTTTAGGTTTAATGACATATTGATAAATTTCCCCTAGTCCTGTAGTAATAGGCAACATTTCAGGTTTTCCAAAAGATGGATCTATATCTATATGTTGTAACCTTTCTAAGATTTGATTACGCACAAAATAAATATCCACATTGTCTTCAAACTCTAACGTAATCAAAGACAAAGCAAACTGAGATATACTACGCATATTGGTAAGTCCCTGTATATTTTGCATAGCAATCTCTACAGGATAGGTTA
>JBOFDP010000100.1:0-22989 GCA_051647125.1 Chitinophagaceae bacterium
TTTCACCTAGAGCGCCTACTAAACAAGTGTTATATCCATCAGTAATACTATCGGTTAGAGGGGTGTATGCTATGATAATAGTGCTATCTACGGTACTACCACATTCTGGGCTATTGGTATTCCAATATAATTTGAATAGGTTACTATCTTTTGCAAGGCTATTCTTACCCTGTATCCTTAACGTGGGAGAAATCACAATATTAGATTCCGTACCTACAGGTATAGTAAGTATACCAGCAGAAGAAGATGCTACCGTCCATTTTCCTGTTCCCGAACTGATGGTAGTTGCTTCTACTTTTAATTTTGCATCTGCTTGTATAATTTTATTACTATCATCGATAGTTAAATTATAGCTATCATTACATACGTATACGGTTCTATCTTTTACTTGTGCTTTAGCACCGTCAGAAACAATGATGTCTACGTCTTGTTGTTTTGCAATAGGACATCCTGCATTTTTTAAATTCCATCTTACAATATTGGTACTTGGAGTTGGCAAACTATCTACAAGGGCTGTAATATTAGATTGAGGGGTAACTATAATGTCGGAAGAAACAGCAGACCAAAACCCTTGCCCAAAGGCAGGTGTTGGAGCTGCAATAATCGTACTAATTTTAGATCCTGTATTACCACAAATATTGGTGTCTGATATAGGAGGTATTATATCTGGAGGGGCAGATACGATATAAATTTCTATAGTGTCGCTACTGGTTTGTATGCATTTTAATCCATCTAAGGTAATATTCCAAACATAAGCTAGCTTAATGGTATCAGGCTTATTGCTAAGAAAAGGCAAGCCTTTTAATATAAAACGATTGCTATCAATAGGATCTCTTTCCGGGAGGATACGGGTATTAAAATAAGGAGCTGTAGTAAGTTGCGTCCACACTCCTTTACCTTTATATCCACCAAGTACATTAAGTATAGTGTCTCTTGTAGAATCATTTCCACATAGCCAACGGATGCTATCTTCCCCCCCTTTATTTTTTATTTTAGCAATACCTTCTACAAGGTTATTGGCTACAACAAAAATTACATCTTTAAAAGGAGTATCGCAAGCACCACTTATAACCTTCCATCTTAGAATATATGTTGCTAAGTATCCTTCATCTGCAACATTACTGTCTGTAAATACTAAATTAACAGATCCCATGGTATCAGGCTTACCTGTTAATACATTAAACAAATGAATACGAGGAAGTTCTCGATCATTGGTTTGTGACCAACTTCCTTTTCCTATAGTAGTATTAGGATCATTACGCATAGATAGCCCGTACAAGGTATCCTTTTCCCCACGAATATGACATACGTAGCTTGTATCTTCATACTTAGACCCTGGAGTAAAAGAAGGAATGGTAGCAGGGTTAGTAACAAACAGTTCTACCGTATCTTTTAAACCTGAAGAATTACTCACTGTAAACATATAGTGACCTACAGTAGCACCTTGAGGAGGAGTAACAGATATTGTAAAAAGGGGCTTGCGATTTGGGAATCCAGCAAGTAGAGTATCACTATGTGGTGGTGGAAGTTGATCCCAAGTAGGGTCAGTAACAGCTGTTTGTAAATATATAATTTGGGGATTCTTTTTAGCACATTCTTGTTGTATTATCTTTTTATTAGAAGGATCTGTTTGAGAAAAAAGATTTCCACAAACCACAAAAAATATCACATAAAAAAAAGATTTAGTACATAAAGATTTTACAAATTTAAAGGTTTTTAAACAATTCATATTTTTATATTTTTTTAATACTATTTTACAAAAATATAAAATATTTAATTAAAAAATTTTTTTTACTTCTTTGCAATATGAAAATTTTTCTATTTTAGGAATTAATTCATATCTTTACCTAGAAATATTTTTAGATTATTAACATGTCTGGTCAATTAAAAGAAGTAAGATTACGCATACAGTCCATACAAAATACCCAACAGATTACCAAAGCCATGAAGATAGTAAGTGGGGCTAAATTAAGAAAAGCTCAAGAAGCAATTGTATCCTTAAGGTATTTATCTGAGAAGTTACTCAACACCCTTTTGAATGTCTTGCAAACACCTTCTGATACGGAAAATAAATTTGCCGAAGTTCGACCTGTTAAAAATACTTTAATAATTATTGTAGCTGGGAATAGAGGCTTGTGCGGAGCATATAATACTAATATTATAAAGCAGGCTAAAGGGTATATGGATAAACAAAAAGAGGATCAAGAAATTATAGTATGGACTATTGGGAAAAAAGCCTATGATGGGATAATTCATCTTTCTGATAGGTATCTTGTAGAAGATCGGTTTACGGATATTTATCAAAAAGCTGTTTATACAGATGTACAAGAATGTGCAGATTCAGCTATTAAACTTTTTTTACAAAAAAAAGTAGACAAGGTGATCATTGTATATAGTAAATTTAAAAATGCAGCTACCCAACACCCTATTGTGGAAGATTTTTTACCTCTTGTTTCTTCTAAAAATCCTACAAAAAAAGTTGTTTCTAAACCATATTTTTTTGAACCCTCAGAGTCAGAAGTTATTTCTACCCTAATGCCTCTTGTCTTGAAGATGCAGTTATTTAATGCTATAAAAAATGGCATTGCTTCTGAATATGGTGCTCGTATGACGGCTATGAATAAAGCGAGTGATAATGCAAGTGAATTGCTTCGTTCTCTTAAGCTTGCTTATAATAGTGCAAGACAGGCTAAAATTACTACTGAACTCAATGAAATAGTAAGTGGTGCTAATGCCCTTAATGGGTAGTATTTTTCATAATAAAAGAATAAAAAAAAATATGAAATCGTTGATGTTGCATATAGAAGCCTTGATATTTGCAAGTGAAAACCCATTGAAAGAAGAGGATATACAGACTTGTCTTAATAATGAATTACTTAGCAGAAAAGTAACATTAGAAGAAATTAAAGAATCTATTCAAATTATTTACGAAAAATATCAGCAAGAATATTCTCCTTTTGAAATATTACATTCAGGAGGAGGTTGGCAATTTGTTACTAAAAAAGAATTTCATAAAACTGTTGCTGTGCTCAATAAAGATAAATTTTTACGTAAACTTTCTGCAGCAGCTTTAGAAACACTTGCTATTATTGCATATAAACAACCTATTTCACGTACAGAGATAGAACATATTCGTGGAGTAAGTTGCGAATATACCTTGCAACGCTTGATGGAAAAAGAATTAATTATAATTGCTGGTAGAAATAATAATTTGCCAGGCAGACCATTGCTTTATGGGACATCAAAATCTTTTATGGATTATTTTGGAATAAATACCCCTGATGATTTACCAAAAATTAGTGAACTGATTACTCAAAATGTGCAGACTATTGGGAATCTTTCAGAAACAGAATTAGATTTCCAAACCCCAAGCTCTACTAATAGTCAAGAGTTGTTTATAAGTCAAAATTTAGAAACAAAATAATTGCATACATAAATTTTTTAAGATGATCAATAATTCTCTTTTTTCAAAAGAAATTTTAATACAAGCAGCAGGACAATTTGAAACCCCCTTATATATTTATAATGCTACAAAGATATCCTCACAATACAAATACTTAATAGATAATTTTAAAGATATTTCTACTCAATTTTTTTATGCCTGTAAAGCACTTTCTAATGTACATATTTTAAACTACATACAACATATTGGAATGAATATAGATTGTGTAAGTATAAATGAAATTAAATTAGCTTTATATGCAGGATTTTCTCCTTCAAAAATTTTATTTACTTCTAACAATATAGAATTTTCAGAATTAGAAGAAGCTATAAATATAGGCACAATTATTAATATAGATTCCTTATATTTACTCGAAGAGGTTGGAAAAAAATATAGAGGTAATTATCCTGTGCTTGTGCGCATTAATCCTAATATCAAAGCCGGAGGTAATGAACATATTGCCACCGGGCATAATAAAAGTAAATTTGGTATTCCTTTTTCACAATTTGATAAGTTAGTAGAAATTATTAAAAAATATGATATTCATATTCATGGTTTACATGTGCATTCTGGGAGTGAAATTGCCAATTATGGTGTGTTTAAACAAGAGTTAGAACTCTTGTTTGATTTGGCTTTAAAAATTCCATCTGTGAAAATACTTAATTTGGGGGGTGGTTTTAAAGTAAAATATCAAGACAAAGATAATGCTACAGATATAGCGGCATTATCTAAAATGGTAAAAAAACTAACCCAAGATTTTAAAGAACATTATCATCGAGATTTTGAAATTTGGTTTGAACCAGGAAAGTTTATGGTTGCAGAAAGCGGAGTGTTGTTAGTAAAAGTTGTACAGGTAAAACAAAACCCAGAAGATACATTTTTGGGAGTCAATAGCGGACTAAACCATTTGCTTCGTCCAATGTTTTATAATGCCTATCATGAGATAGAAAATATTTCATCTCTTTCTGACAAAAAACATATTTACACCATTGTAGGTAATATTTGCGAAACTGATGATTTAGGGAAGAATCGTCTTCTCCAAAAAACTCAACCCGGAGATATTTTAGCTATTTATAATGCAGGTGCTTATGGTTTTGAAATGGCAAATAATTATAATTCTAGAAATAGACCAGCAGAAGTATTTTTTCTTAAAAATCAATTAGAGCTTATTAGAAATCGAGAATCTTTTGAGGATATTTTAAAACAACAAGCTACCTTACCCTTACCTACTTATATTAAAAATCATTAATTAACTAAATTTAACAACTCAATCTGGAGATTAGGATAGACAATGAGTTATAATTTAAGTCATAAGAAGAAAAATACGAAGTAAATATGCTCCATAATTTTTATAATAAAGTTAAAATCATTGAATTTGTTTACCTTTGCTAAGTTTAATGTATATTTTACAATATAGAACTTATGATAAATAGAATAAAGCATTATTTTTCTCTTATTACTTTTTCTCATACAATATTTGCTTTACCATTTGCTATAATAGGTTTTTTTACAGCTATTAAGATGGGATATTTATTTCATGGAATATTATTTGTTTATGTCATATTGGGAATGTTTTTTGCACGTAGTGCCGCTATGGCTTTTAATAGATGGATAGATGCCGATATTGATAAACTTAATCCTCGTACATGTAATAGAGAAATCCCAAAAGGCATTTTTAGAAAATCTGAAGTATGTTCGGTAATTATTGCTAATTGTATAGCTTTTTGTATAATTTGTTTTTTTATTAATAAACTTTGTTTTTATCTTTCTTTTGTCGCACTTTTTGTAATATTGTCGTATAGTTATACAAAGCGATTTACTTTTTGGTGTCATGCTGTATTAGGATTAGGGTTAGGATTGGCACCCATAGGAGCTTTTTTATCTGTAGCTGGAGTTTTTAATATTGTACCTATTTTTTATGGGATCTCTGTATTGTTTTGGGTAGGAGGATTCGACATTATTTATAGTATACAAGATGTACAATTTGATAAAAAACAACAGCTTTATTCTGTTCCGTCTTACTTTGGAAAAAGTGTAGCTTTGTGGATAGCAAAAATATTTCATATTATAGCCACATTATCATTGATCTTAGTATATTGTTTTTGGAATGTAGGATGGCTTTATATAATAAGTGTTTTTGTATTTGCTTTTTGTATTTTTTGTCAATATGTAAAAATTACAAAAAATCATTTCTCTAATATTAATAAAGATTTTTTAACCTTTAATGGTTGGGCAAGTATACTTCTAATGGTCGGTATATTATTAGATTATTTATTATACTAAAAAGTAAATTATTATATTTTTTGAATCCTTATAAGCATTCTCTTTTATGACTTACGAACGATTAAAAACCTTGCCTGTAAAAATAGGAAATCTGATTATGGGAAATCATCATTCTATTGTATTACAAACAATGGTCAATACCGATACAATGGATACATTTGCTACTGTAGAACAATGCATTCAATGTATTAAGGCAGGAGCTTCCATAGTACGGATTACAACCCCTAGTAAAAAAGAAGCTGAAAATTTATTTTATATAAAAAAACTTTTGAAGGAAAAAGGATACACTACACCCTTAGTAGCAGATATTCATTTTACACCTAATGTAGCAAATATTGCTGCTGAAATTGTAGAAAAAGTTCGTATTAATCCTGGTAATTATTTAGATAAAAAAAAATTTGAAATTAAGACTTATTCCGACCAATCATATTTGGAGGAAATGCATAAAATAGAAGAAAAATTTATTCATTTCCTTCATCTTTGTGAAAAATATCAAACAGCTATTCGTATAGGAGTCAATCATGGTTCATTATCTGATAGAATTATGAATAGATATGGAGATACCCCTATAGGGATGGTAGAAAGTGCAATGGAGTTTTTGAGGATTGCTAGGAAAATAAATTTTCAACATATTGTCCTAAGTATGAAATCAAGTAATCCTTTGGTAATGGTGCATGCGTATCGTTTGTTAGTGCTTACTATGAAACAAGAGTTAGGAGAATGTTATCCTTTACATTTGGGAGTTACAGAAGCTGGTGATGGGGAAGATGGACGTATAAAATCTGCTATAGGCATAGGTACTTTGTTAGAAGAGGGTATAGGAGATACTATTAGAGTAAGTCTTACGGAAAGTCCAGAGGTTGAAATCCCTGTTTGTAAAAATATTGTTAGTAGATATATACCAGGCTTTTATCCTCCTTTTCCTCAAATAAATAAATTGTCGTATAATCCATTGTCTTATAAAAGACAAAATAGTGATATCATATTAAATATAGGCAAGGACAAACCTATTGTAATAGTGGCAGATTTTTCAGAATATAAAAAATTGAGTGTAAAAGAAATTGAAGAAATTGGATATGTTTATAAAGAAGGACAATGGGAATCCTCAGATATAGCTGCAGATTATATACTAACCCGAAAGCCTTCACAAATTTCTTTGCCTATAGGATTAAAAGAAATTGTACCTTTTGATAGCATAGAAAAGGGAGATAAAAACTCAAAAATTCCTTTATATATTTTTGAAAAATATACACATCCCCCTTTATATACACATATTGTAGAAATAGATATTGCTAAAGTTTCTTTAGATAAATTACTCCAAAAAAAAATTTCTAAGTATGCTATTTTAATGTTTCTTATTAATGCTAAGAACAACTTACAACAGATAAAATCATGGTGTGTAATATGTAAAAATTTAGGTATAGCAAACCCTATTATAGTTCGTATTATAAGTAATTATAAAAAGAAAGAACATCATATACTTAATACCTCTATCGTTTTAGGAGGTTTGTTACTTGATGGGTTTGGTGATGGCATTTGTATACATTCTGTAGGTCAAGAAAAATTATCGTTGCAAGAAGAAAATAATCTAGCTTTTGGTATTTTACAAGCTACTCGCACTAGGATTACCAAAACAGAATATATTTCTTGTCCTTCTTGTGGACGTACGTTGTTTGATTTGATGGAAACTACAGCAAAAATACGTCAGGCTACAAAACATCTAAAGGGTGTAAAAATAGCTATTATGGGTTGTATTGTCAATGGTCCTGGAGAAATGGCAGATGCAGATTTTGGATATGTAGGCAGTGGAATAAGAAGTATCAACCTGTATAAAGGAAAAGATATTATAAAGAAAAATATTCCAGAAAATATTGCTGTAGAAGAATTAATCCAATTATTGAAAGAAAATGGTGTGTGGAAAGAGAACAAATAAGTAGTATATAGAAAAAATGTTAGCTAAGAAAACCATTGTTGTACTTCTAATTTTTTTATTTTTAAAAATAATTTTTTTCTAGAAAAATGATATTCCGGCTGTCCTATTTGTAACCACAGCTCTAGTAAATGCTTTATTTTTTCATGGTTAAGAGGCATGCCTGCATGTATGGATAAACTTTTGGCTAAAGATGTTGCTACACGATAATGTTGGTTGTCTACTATGTCAGAAGCATGTTTATAATATTCCACTAAAATTTCTAAAGATTCCTGTATTGAATCATTTTTGGCAAATGTAGGTATAGCATGTACCTTAAAACAGTTTTCTCCCATAGCAGTAATATGATATCCCATCAATTGAAGAAGTGCTGTTATTTCTTTTAAAATTTCAGTATCTGAAGGAGAAAATTGTATTTTTTCTGGAGATAAAAGCACTTGAGAAATATGTTCTTTAGAAGGACTTTCTATAAACTGATGGTATAAAATAGTTTGGTGCAATAAGGATTGTTGGAATATCAGTAATTCTTGTGTTGTGAATACTAAAATATAGGTAGCAAAAAGTTGTTGTATGGGATATTCCAAAAGGCTTTTTTCAAAGAATGGTGTTGATGCTACATTTTGCTGAATTAATGAAGGTTTGGAAGATTCAAAAAATGATTGCCATTCACTATTTATTTTATATGCCTGATTAGGATATGTAAGTTGCTGATATAAAGAACTGGTGGTAATTTCTTTTTTATCTTCTTCTGTAAAAGTTTTGCTTAAAGAAGGAAGATTTTGAATCTCTTTGTCTAATTCAAAATCTATAGAAGGTGTAATACTAAACTGGGCTAAAGTTTGTTTTATAGAGGATTGTAAAAAGGTATAAATCAACCTATCATCAGAGAATTTTATTTCTTGTTTTGTTGGATGTATATTCACATCTATCTCAAGTGGATTAATCTCTATCATTAATACATAAAAAGGATATTCTTCTTTTTCTATAATATTATTAAAAGCAGTATTAATAGCATGATGTAAATAGGGATTTTTTATAAATCTATGATTCACTATAAAATATTGTTCTCCCCTTGTTTTTCGGGCTATTTTAGGTTTGCCTATAAATCCATAAATAGCCAAAAAATCACTTTTTTGATTTACCTCTAATAAGTTGTTTTCATAGTTGTTTCCAAAGAGCTGTATGATACGTTGTTTTAAATTACCTTTTGGTAGATGATATTCTAATTGTTGATTACGTGTAAAGGAAAATTGTACTTCTGGAAAGGAAAGAGCAATACGTGTAAATTCTTCAAGAATATGTTTAGTTTCAGTAGTGTTAGATTTTAAAAAATGACGGCGAGCAGGTATATTGAAAAATATGTTTTTCATGGCAATATTTGTTCCTAAAGAAGTAGCACAAGGTTCTTGTTTTTTAATTTCACTACTTTCAACCTCAATATAAGTTCCTGTATTATTATTATAAGTTCTTGTTTTAAGTTCTACATGAGCCACAGCAGCAATAGAAGCAAGTGCTTCTCCTCTAAACCCCATAGTATGAATTTGAAATAAATCATCTATTTTTTTTATCTTAGAAGTAGCATGTCTTTCAAAACACATCCTGGCATCTATATCATTCATTCCTTTTCCATTATCTATTACTTGAATAAGATTTTTTCCACCTTCAGCAATTATAAGTTGTATTTGCGTAGCTTGTGCATCAATAGCATTTTCTAAAAGCTCCTTTACAGCATTAGCAGGACGTTGTATTACTTCTCCTGCAGCAATTTGATTGGCTATATTATCAGGAAGTAGGTAGATATGGTTTTCCAAAATATAGGATATTTTAATTAGTCCATACTTTGAGTAGAAGTTGCTGCTACTTTTAGCAAGTATTCATACTGAGCAGGAGTTAAATCATTATAAAAAAAATTAATAGGATCGACAGGGTTATTATTGATATGTACTTCATAATGACAATGAGGAGCTGTACTTTTTCCTGTATTTCCTAACCAACCAATTATCTGTCCTCTTTTTACAGATTGTCCTGAACGTACATTTGTTTTCATCATATGTCCATAAAGTGTTTTATATCCAAAACCATGATTTATTATTACGTGTATACCATATCCATTTTTAGTATCTCCGGAAGTTTTTACAACGCCATTAGCAGTGGCATGAATAGGAGTACCCATAGGAGCAGAAAAATCTATACCTTGATGAAATTTAATTACTTTATAAATAGGATCCGTTCTTTTTCCAAATCCGGAAGATATTCTATTAAGTTGGAGATTACTAATAGGCTGTATGGCTGGTATAGAATTTAACTTTTTAGTCTGATCTTTGAGCAAAAAAGAGAGGTGTTTAAAAGATTCTCCTTGTATTTTTATTCTAGCATCTAAGGTGTATAAATTTTTTGTTAAATCGGTTAAAATTTCACTGTTAGACATTTTGGCAACTTCCTCTTTTTCTGCCTCGCTATTGATAAACTGTTGTCTGTTTTCATCAGGTATAGGATCTGTACCAAAAATAACTCGATATACTTCATTATCTCTTTTCTCTATTTCTTGCATTAGGTGCTTCATTTCGTTTACTCTCTTCTGTAAAGGATCATATTGTCTTTTTAAAAGAGCTTCTCTTTCTATCAAAATTTTTTCTTTCACAGAAGGGAAAAAATACAAACTAATAGAGGTAACTAAAAACACCGTGAGAATCAAAATAATCATAATACCTACACCTATTAAAATTTTTATACGAAAAGGCATTTTTAGCTCTTCGTATCTTAATGTATGTGGGTTATAAAAATATTTCTTTTTCATTTTTTATATGTTTTTTATGACAACAATTTTACATTATCAAATATATAAAGAATTGTACCGCATAATGGACCAAAATTAAAGTTTTTTAATAGAATAATTTAAATTTTATCGTTTATGTTCTAAAAAATAGAAATGTATTGAGAAAATCAAGAAAGCTTGCCTTTTGTTATTATCTAATAGGTTTACTTGCACATAGAAAATAACAATTTATATATCATAATTTCCATTTTTTTATTTCATCTCTTAAACGAGCTGCTTCCATAAAGTTCATTTGTTTAGAGGCTTTAAGCATCTCTTTTTTTAGCTTGACAATATATTTTTCTTTATCTTTTATAGAGGAGGGTTTTTTTACTAAATTGTCTTTTTGAATCATGTCTAAAACCTCCTCTGTTCGAATATTAAGAATAGCACTTTGTGCAAATATTTCTTCTTTGCTTTTGTAGATAGTTTTAGGAGTAATGTGATGTTTTATATTATAGGCAATTTGTTTTTCTCGGCGTCTATTGGTTTCATCTATTGTTTTTTGCATACTTTGAGTGATTTGATCAGCATAAAAAATAACTAATCCATTTGCATTTCGGGCAGCTCTTCCTGCGGTTTGAGTAAGTGATTTTTCATTTCTTAGGAAACCTTCTTTATCCGCATCCAAAATAGCTACCAAAGAAACCTCAGGCAAATCTAATCCTTCTCGCAAAAGGTTTACCCCTATTAATACATCTATATCTCCAAGCCTAAGACTACGCAAAATCTCTACTCTTTCCATAGCATCTATATCACTATGTATATATTTAGATTTTACTTTAATACGGTCTAGAAATTTATGTAGCTCTTCTGCCATTCTTTTGGTTAGTGTGGTAATGAGGACTTTGTCTTCTTTTTTTATGCGTTTATCTACTTCTTCAAGCAGATCATCAATTTGATTTAAAGAAGGTCTTACTTCTATAGGTGGGTCAAGAAGTCCTGTGGGGCGAACTACCTGTTCTATAATTTCTCCACCACATGTTTCAAGTTCAAAGTCGCCAGGAGTAGCAGATATAAAAATAGTTTGAGGTATAAGTTCTTGAAATTCACTAAAATTTAAAGGTCTATTATCCATAGCACTCGGTAGTCGAAAACCATGCTCTACAAGTACTATTTTTCGACTTGTATCCCCTCCATGCATACCTCGTATTTGAGGTATAGTTTGATGACTTTCATCTATTACACAAAGAAAATCTTTTTTAGGAAAATAATCTAATAAACAAAATGGGCGAGAACCTTGAGAGCGTCTATCCACAAAACGAGAATAGTTTTCTATACCTTTACAATATCCTAATTCTCTCATCATTTCTATATCAAAATTTACTCGCTCTTCTAATCGTTGTGCTTCTTGGTATTTTCCAATAGATTTAAAATAGGTGGTTTGTGCAAGTAACTCATCTTGTATTTCATGAATAATTTGTTGCATCATATTTTGAGGAGCTACATAGAGATTAGCAGGAAAAATAGCGGCATTCTCAAGTACTTCTATTTTTTGAAAAGTATCTTTTTTGATAGTTTCAATATTTTCTATTTCATCATCAAAAAAAACAATTCTGCAAGCATAATCGACATAAGGCAAGTTGACTATTAAAGTATCCCCTTTAACCAAAAAAGAACCCCTCAAAAAATCGGCTTCTGTACGCATATATAAGGAGTTTACAAGTTTCAACAAAAGGCTTTGTCGGCTTATTTTTTGTCCTCGATAAATACGAATAGTGCTTTGTGATACTTCCTCAGGGTTTCCCATACCATAAATGCAACTTACACTTGCAACAATTATAATATCTCTTCTTCCACTAAGTAATAAGGAAATGGCTTGTAAGCGTAGTTTATCAAGTTCTTCATTAATATTCAAATCTTTCTCTATATAAGTATTACTAAGAGGTAGGTAGGCTTCGGGTTGGTAGTAATCATAGTAAGAGACAAAATAACCTACAGCATTATGAGGAAAAAATTGTTTAAACTCTCCATACAGTTGTGCAACTAACGTTTTATTATGAGTAATAACCAATGTAGGTTTATTGATATTTTTTATGACATTGGCAATAGTAAAAGTTTTTCCAGAACCAGTTACTCCAAATAAGGTTTGAAAAGGATTATTGTTTTTAAAGTTTTGTGTAAGTTGATAAATAGCCTCGGGTTGGTCTCCTGCAGGAGCATATTTTGATACTAATTCAAACATCTTATAAAGATAGTAGAAAACAACAGTTGTTTTAAGGTATTACTTTTAGAAAACATACTTTATAAGGACAGGAAAATGATCCGATAAAAAAGCATTACTTGAATATCTTTTGTCTACCACTTCATAAGAAAAAACCTTACCTTTATTAAAAAATATGTAATCAATCAACACATCTTCAGGAAAAGAAGTTTTGGAATAATCCCAATCATTAAAAGTTCCTATATGTCCTTTTGGAGGAGAAAGAGTAAAATCCTTGGTATTTTTTAAATTCTTATTGAGTACATCATAGGTAGGTTTTTCTGTAATAGGGGCATTAAAATCTCCCATACAAAATACGGTATTTTTACCTGCTATAGATTTAATTTTTCTAATGATTAATGCAGCACTTTGTTCTCTAGATTTTAAACCCATATGATCAAAGTGTGTACAAAATACGAAAAATATATTTTTCGTAACAAAGTCTTTTATCTTTAACCATATACACATTCTTGTACATGCCGCATCCCAACTTATAATAGATTCTTTCGGATTTTTAGATAAAAAGAAATAGCCACTATCTAAAATATTAAACCTTAATTTATTATATATAATACCTACTCTTTCTCCTTGATTACCCTCGTCGTTTTCTCTACCTTTACTATATATATTATAATCAGGAACATAAGACATTAATTGCTGTTCTTGTTGTATATCCAACATTTCTTGTATGCTTAAAATATCTAATTTATATTCATTAATAAAATTTCCTACAGGGGCTTGTCTTAAATTCCAACTCCTATAGCCAGTATCAGACGGTACCCCTATTCTTATATTAAAGGTACCGATTGTTAAGGTATCAGAAGATGCCTGTGAGAGTAAAACTATTGGGAAAAATAAAAATCCTAAGGTGGTTAATAATTTGTTCTTCATAAAAAAGTATTTTCTATTACAAAGTTAATGAAAATAATATTATTTTCTTACTATGATTTGTAGAGCTTGCGCTACCTGACTTTCTAGTAATTTTAGATGTTGATGAATTCCTAAATAATCTATGTCTGTTTCTTGGGTAAGTAAATCTTGTTGATTTTGAAGAATAAGCTTACGTAATTTTTTTAGTTGTATGATAGATATTGTAGATATTAAGTCTTTTTGATATCCTAATGTATTTTGTATCCCAGTTTTAATTTCCCAGTCAGGATCAAGCCATTCCGCTTTTGTTTGGTGTAGTACTTGTATACTTAAATCACTAATATTTTTGTTGGCATGATAGGTAAAATATTTTATACTATCTTCTTCTCCTGATATTTGCCCAGATTCGTAAGCTTTTTTGTAAAGTTCTATAATTTCGAGGAGAATTTTATTCTCAAAATCATTTTTAAAAGGTTCTATTTCATTATAAATAAATTGATATACATGTTGCCCATTTCCCATAGTTTTATATCCATTTTCTAATAAAATTCTAATAAGACTTTTTTCAGATTCTTCATCATTAGGAAGTTTGATAATATTGATGTTAGTTTCTGTTGGTGGAGTAACTTCTATAGGGATATTTGTATGTTTTATACGTTGTTCTTTATCTATATCTGATTTTATATAAGTATTTACTAATGCGTTTAGTGCTTCGGAATCAATGTTTAATATTTCTGCACATTTTTTTATATACTCTTGTCTTTTTATCCAATCTTCTACTCTTTTCAAATTTGCTAATGTTTGTGCTATTTGGCTTATGGCTTCATTCTTTTTTATAGGGTCATTATCTATTTTTTTAGTAGTTATTGCAAGTTGAAAAATAAGAAAATCTTGCTTCTTGGTAGATAACAATTCTAAAAAATTGTCTTTTCCATTTTTTAAAATAAAGCTATCCGGATCTTCATTGCCTGGGATTAGTAAAACATATACATTCATACCCTCCTGCAATGCCATTTTAATAGCTCTCAATGTAGCATTTATTCCAGCTTTATCACCGTCATAAATAATAGTAAGGTTTTGGGTATACTTGTGTATTATCTGTAATTGTTCTTTTGTCAGAGAGGTGCCAGCACTAGCTACTGTATTTTTTATGTCAGCTTGGTGCATACCGATAACATCAGTGTAACCTTCTACTAAAAAGCATTCATCTTTTTTTTGTATAGTTTCTTTGGCTTGATAAATGCCGTATAGTGTTTGGCTCTTAATATAAATTTCATTCTCCGGAGTATTTATATATTTTGGAGCATAGTCAATATTGACTATTGTCCTAGCACCAAACCCTATAATTTTTCCATAATGATTTTGTATTGGAAAAATAATTCTTCCATAATAGGCATCTTTATATTCGTTATTACGTAAAACACAAAGTCCTGATTTTAATAAAAGTTCTTTACTGTGTTGCTTATTCAGTGCCTCCATATAAAATTGGGATTTTTCTTTAGGGCAATATCCTAGTAAAAAATTGTGTAGACTTTGTGTAGAGAAACCCCGTTCATCAAAATAAGAAACCCCAAGGTTTTTGCCTTCTTCGGTATGTAGTAACTGATGCGAAAAATATTGTTGTGCAAAACGATTAAGGATCTGAAGACTTTCTGCAGTAGCCTTTTTTTCTTTTACTTCTTCGGTCATTGCCATTTCTTCTAAAGCAATGTTGTAATAGTTGGCTAACCAACGAAGAGCTTCCACGTAGGTAAGCTTTTCATAATCCATTAAAAAGCCAATAGCACTACCACTTTTTCCACAACCAAAACACTTATATAACCCTTTACTTGGAGATATCGTAAATGAAGGGGTTTTTTCTCCATGAAAAGGGCATAGTCCAAGATAATTAGGTCCTCGTCTTTTTAGGTGTATAAAGTGTTCTATGACCTCTACAATATCAGTTCGTTGTTGTATAGATTGTATAGATTGTTCACTAATCATATTACTTAGAAGGAATGGTGGCTAATTGTATACTTTGCGAAAATATAGCGTTATTATACATTTTTCTATTATTATTTAATCCATTGGCTAATTGTTCATATTGTTCACGAAATTGTTTTCTATCATTGCCAAAGACGTTTCCTCCTCCACTTCTACTAATATTATCCATATCTCCATAATCTGTAGGACCACTATTTGTATTAGAAGTTTTTCGAGTAGCTCTATCAAAAGCATTCAACATTACTTTTAGTATACACGATTTTACTTCAGATAAATTGAAAACAGAGGATTGAAAAATATTTTTGAACGGAAGAGCTATTTCTATCGTCATTACTTTCTTATTATCCCAGAATACTTTAATGGGAATTTCTCCGGAGTCCATTTTATATACTGTTTTTTGTTTTTTTTTATAATATAAAGCATACTGTTTTTCTTGCTCATTAAAACTAAAAAGTTTAGGCATTACCCGAGCATTCTCTAAACTACTAAAAAATACATTTTTTTTATCCTTCATATCAAAAGGAATTTCAAGATATAAATGGTGCTTTTTTTGTGCCTTAATAGTAATTTCTAACAACATGCCTAATTCTACAAATCTCATTTGTGTAGAAGTTTCCATACTACGAAAAGCAAGATATAGATTGTTGCTGTCATTGCTTACAGCATAAAAAAAACCAGAACTACCATCAAAAAAATGAAAATCCTCCTGCCAATCCTCTATTTTACCATCTATCAAAATAGGATTTTTAACAAAATCAGCATGTAGCACATTTTGTGCTTTGAGGAAGGTATTATAAACCAATAAAAGCATAATAAAAATATAATATTTGGTCATATTAAATCGATGCTTTAAGATACGATTTCAATGCTAACACTGGCTCCTATTCTATGAGCTCCTGCTGCTATCATGGCTTCGGCTATTTTTTTGTCTCTAACACCACCAGCTGCTTTTATTTTAGCTTTTTTCCCTACTGCTTTTTTCATTAAAAGAATATCGTTTACTGTAGCACCATGTATTCCAAATCCTGTTGAAGTTTTTACGAAATCTGCCTTAGCTTCAACAGCCAATTTACAAGCTATAATTTTTTCTTCGTCAGTAAGATTACAAGTTTCTAATATTACTTTTAATATAGCGTTATTTCCACAGACTTTTTTTACTTCTGTAATGTCCTTTTGCACGAGTTTATATTTTTTATCTTTCAGATGGCCTACATTTATCACCATATCTATCTCAGTAGCACCATTTTTTATAGCCTCTTTAGTTTCCGCTACTTTTATGGCTGTAGTGTTTACTCCTAAAGGAAACCCAATTACAGTACAAATACCCACCTTACTTCCTTTTAAAAGTTTTTTAGCTAATTTTACATAACAGGGTTCTATACATACGGTAGCAAATTTGTATCGTATAGCTTCTTGACATAGCTCAGAAATATTAGTTTCTGTAGCTGTAGATTTTAGATTTGTATGGTCAATAAATTTGTTGAGGACAAGTTTTTTTTCTGCCATAAAGTATTATTATTATAATCACAAAAATAAAACAATAATCCCTCAAAAGCAAAAGATTTAAGCGAAAAAATATATTTATACTACGGAGGTAAAATTTTTTATATATATAAAAAATTTAGGAATGTTTAGTTAAACAACTAAATGTAAAATAGATATTGTGAATTGTTTTATAAAAAATATTTAAAAAATCTATGAAACAATAATTGTAATCTTGAAAAAAATATTTAATAAAAAAATTTAGAAATGTATTCTTATGAGTGATCATCAAAACAAAAATTTAACTACCCGTAATGGATCTCCAGTTGTGGATAACCAAAATGTAATGACCGCAGGAAAAAGAGGTCCTTTGCTATTGCAAGATGTTTGGTTTTTAGAAAAATTAGCCCACTTTGATAGGGAATTAATTCCTGAAAGAAGAATGCACGCTAAAGGTTCAGGCGCTTATGGCGTATTTAAAGTAACTCATGATATTACTAAATACACAAAAGCTAAAATTTTCTCTACAATAGGGAAGGAAACACCTTTGTTTGTACGTTTTTCTACTGTAGCAGGAGAAAGAGGAGCGGCAGATGCGGAAAGAGATATTCGTGGCTTTGCTGTCAAATTTTATACCGAAGAAGGCAACTGGGATTTGGTAGGAAATAATACTCCTGTATTCTTTCTCAGAGATCCTTTAAAATTTCCAGATCTTAATCATGCCGTAAAGCGTGATCCTAAAACTAATCTTAGAAGTGCAAATAATAATTGGGATTTCTGGACATTACTTCCCGAAGCATTACACCAGGTTACAATCACCATGAGTGATAGAGGAATTCCCAAGTCATATCGACATATGCATGGTTTTGGAAGTCATACTTTTAGCTTTATTAGTGCTGAGAATAAAAGATATTGGGTAAAATTTCATATCAAAACACAACAAGGTATTCAGAATCTTACCGATGAAGAAGCTACCGAGTTGATAGGCAAAGACAGAGAGAGTCATCAAAGAGATTTGTTTGATAGTATAGCAAAGGGAGATTTTCCAAAATGGACATTTTATGTACAAATTATGGAAGAAGAAGCGGCTAATGCCTATCATTTTCATCCCTTTGATCTAACTAAAGTATGGTCATATAAAGATTATCCTTTAATACCTGTTGGAGAGTTAGTATTGGATAGAAATCCTGAAAATTACCATGCAGAAGTGGAGCAAGTAGCATTTAATCCTGCTAATGTAGTACCAGGTATAGGATTTTCTCCAGATAGAATGTTGCAAGGTAGATTGTTTTCTTATGGCGATGCACAGCGTTATCGATTGGGGGTAAATCATCATCAAATACCAGTCAATGCTCCTCGTTGTCCATTTCTTGCTTTTCATCGTGATGGGGCTATGCGTGTGGATGGAAATTACGGATCTACTAAAGGATACGAACCCAATAGTTATGGAGAATGGCAAGAACAAAAACAATATCAAGAACCACCTTTAAAAATAGATGGGAATGCTGATATTTTTGATTATAGAGAGGATGATGCCGATTATTATTCTCAACCAGGAGATTTGTTTCGCGTGATGACTCCTAAGCAACAAGAGGTACTTTGTTATAATACAGCTAATGCTATGGGTGATGCCGAAAAATTTATTAAAATTCGTCATATTCGTAACTGCTATAAAGCAGATCCAAAGTATGGAGAAGGTGTAGCCAAAGCTTTAGGTATTAGTTTTGAAGAAGCACTTAGTTTTGAAGGTTATGAAATGAAAAAAATAAAATAATCATATACAAATAATATTATCCTTAAAAGTCCTTATTTGTAAGGGCTTTTTTATGCTAACTTGTATATTTAGTTTTTGAAAAGATATATATTTCCATTCAAGATTTATAAAATATATAGTCAAAAAGATTATAGCATAGAATTAATTATAAATTTTATTCTAAAAAATTGTATATAATGTTTTATTTTTACTTTCTTTATAAAGAGAAATATGACAGTTAAAATACTTTCTCCAAAACCACGTATTATTTTTATGGGAACTCCCGAATTTGCGGTAGCTTCTCTACAAAAATTACTTGAACATGGATTTGAAATTATTACAGTAATTACAGCTCCTGACAAGCCTGCTGGTAGAGGTTTACAAATGAAATTTTCTGCTGTAAAAAAATTTGCTTTACAACATAATCTTCCAATATTACAACCTACTAACCTAAAAAACCCTGCTTTTTTACAAGAAATCAAAAACTTAAAACCTGATATTCAAATAGTGGTAGCTTTTAGAAAGTTACCAGATATATTAGTTAATATTCCGTTATTAGGAACTATTAATCTACACGCCTCCTTATTGCCTCAATATAGAGGAGCTGCTCCTATTAATTGGGTAATTATTAATGGAGAGAAAGAAACAGGTGTGACAATTATTCGGGTCTCTTCTAAAATTGATTGTGGGAATATTTTAAATCAACTTAAAATCCCTATTGCATTAAACGACAATGCAGGAATCTTACATGATATTTTAAAAGAAGAAGGGTCCAAACTATTAATAAATACAGTTTATGATATAATGCAAGGAAAAGTAAAAGAAATATTCCAAGATAACTTGATAGATGAAGAAGATATAATAAAAGCCCCAAAACTGACTTCCGAAAATTGTAAGATAAATTTTACTAAAACAGTGGAAGAAATATCTCAAAAAATTAGAGGATTATCCCCTTATCCTGGAGCTTATACCTTTTTAGATAATAAATTACTAAAAATTTATAAATGTAGTATTGAATATTGTATTCCTGATAAACCACTATTTACAGACAAGAAAACATATTTTAAGATGGCTTGTAGCAATGGATATATAATATTAGAAGAATTACAGATTGAGGGTAAAAAAAGAATGTCTATAGAACAATTTTTAAAAGGATATAGATGTTAAAAATCAATAAATAACCTATCTATAGCTTTTTAATATAAGCACTGTACTATAAAACTTTCTCCTTTAATTCCTAATTGATGAGCGGAAGCACTACTTATACAAATATCTATCTTTTTCAAGCGAAGATTTTCGGGCAATGGTCCCAATACTTTTACATATATTGATTTTTGTGTGGAAGGTGCTGTTATTTTAATTACCTGACCAACAGGTACTCCTACCATTAAAGCATAATATCGCTTATCTTGATACCCACTTTCATTTTTAAAAACACCACTCATAAGATCCCCTGTTTGAAATTGATATCCATCATTTTGACGCACTAAGAATAAGGGTTTAAAAAAACCTTCTCCATCAATAGAATCACTAGATAATATCTTTGCAGTGGCAGACATGGTATCTTTTTTTTCTTTTGAAAAAGAGTCTAAATTGGAAGATATTATAGTATTTTTAGAGTATAAAGTGCTATTATTAGAGTTTGTTGGAGTATTAATAGAATTATTGTTATAGGGATTGTTAACTTGAGGAAGAGTAGGTTTTTTAGAAATATACTCCTCAGGAGCTTTATTTAGGTTATTACCATTAGGTATCTCTTTATGGGTATTGTCTTGTGTTTTATTAGTACGGATTTTGGCAGCTTCAGATACCGTGTTTGAAGGTTGGTTGGACATTTTAATATTTGAAGAAAAAATTTCCCCATTTTTACTATTATTGGTTTCATCAGACTTTAAATATCCAATAATTAAAAATCTATCTTTAATTATAAGATCTTCAAATTCAATATTATTCCATTTTACTAGCACTGGAATAGGAACGCGGTTAAATTTAAGGCTAATTCTATAAAGTCCTTCTTTGGGTTGTATTTGATAATACAAAGGAATAAAAGAAGGATCTAAATTTTTATCTTTTGATAAAATTTGTTCCGTATTAAGAGGAATAAGTATTTGTTCGCCTGGATGTATAATAGTTGTTTTTGAATAGTTGGGATTTGCTGCTAAAAGGTTCTTTAGATTAATGCCACTATTACGTGCAATATTGGTAAGATTATCCCCTTTTTGAATGGTATATACAATATAAGCACCACCTTTTGGAGAAGGTTTTACTACATATCCATCCTGAGCATAATTATACTCATAAGCAAAAATAAGACCAACTATTATAAGTATGATTTTGGGCATAAATCAAATTTTGTTATATCTTTAAGTTATTGCAAATATAGAATATATTGACTACATTTATAAAAAAAGAAATGGAATATAGAAAGATACTCCATTTCAATATTTTTAAAAGCGTAAAAAAAGGGTTAGGGTATTGTGATAGGGTAAGCATAAATACCATCATAATTAGGGTATATACCTTCTATTTTAACAGTACTTCCTTTAGATTCTTCAAAGTATTTTATTAAATCCTCCACATCATTCATTGGATCGCCATCTATGCTAATGATGATAAAACCTTGTTCTACACGAGTTTTTGATAATAATCCATTTGGATTTATTTTTTTTACGAAAATACCTCCAGTACACTTGTATTTCTCGGCATCTTTTTGGCTTAAAGCTTCAAATTCTGCACCCAATATATGAGTTATTGATTTCTTAGTATTAAGTTCTACAGTACCAATATTATTTTTCAAAACTACAGATACTGTATTTTCCTTTCCATTTCTTTTGTATGTAATGTTAATTTTATCACCAGGGCGAAAAAAGGATAATTGTGAACTAAGTTCCATTCCAGAGAGAATAGGGATAGTATTAATTTTAGTAACAACATCTCCTTTTTTTAATCCAGCTTCTTGAGCTGCACCTTTATTAAAAACTTCGTTTATTTCTATACCTTCAATAGATTGATTACTACTGTCATTTCTATTATTTAGTATATTTTTATAAGATATACCTAAATAACCACGTTGCACTTGTCCATATTTTATAATATCATTTGCAATTTTCTTTACAATATTAGAAGGAATAGCAAAGGCATATCCAAGATAATAACCTGTTTGAGAAAGAATAGCAGAATTGATACCTATTAACTCTCCCTTAAGATTTACTAACGCACCTCCAGAATTTCCTTTATTTAAAGCAGCATCAGTTTGGATAAAAGATTCTACAGGAGAGGTCTTTTGTTTATTCATACCATTGATTCCTAAGGTACGAGATTTTGCACTAACAATACCTGCTGTAACGGTAGCATCTAAATTTAAGGGATACCCTACAGCTAATACCCATTGCCCAACCTGTATGTTGTCAGAGTTGGCATAAATAAGGTAAGGTAATTTTGTAGATTCTATTTTTAATACGGCAAGGTCGCTACTGGGATCATTTCCAATAAGTCTAGCTTTAAATTTTTGTCTATTGCTAAGGCTTGCTTCAATATCACTAGCTACTTTTCCATCAGGTCCTGTAATAACATGATTATTGGTAACAATATATCCATCATTACTAATTAAAACTCCTGATCCTGCAGCTTGTTGTTCGGGAATAATTTGAGGACCAAATCCAAAAAAATCATCAAAAAAATCATCAAAAAAATCATTTTTTCTATATCTTTTTTGTGGCATTTGTTGTTGAAGAATTTTTTTAGGAAATTTAGTCTTGATGTGTACCACTGCAGGGATACTAGTTTCAGCCGCTGCTGTAAAATCAAAAGTTGCACCATTTTCTCCATTAGCAATTTTATGGGTATAAGCACCATAATTAAAAGGTAAGCTATCTCTATTGTATTCTATAGACATAGTCTGAGTTATCCAAAAGTAAACTCCTAACACAACACTTGTGGTTAATAAACTAACAAATACGGTTTTTGTCATCTGACTCTTTAAAAATTTCATAATGGAATATTTTACTATTTTTAATTTTAATTTCTACAAAAGTACAAAAAAAATCGTACATTAAAAATTTCTTTATTAATTAATTCTATATAAATAGAATTCTATATGTAGCCGTGTAATTAAATTTTTTTATATACTTTTACCTCTATTGAAGGTTTCTTTAAAGATAAAATATAGCCATGAAAATTCAATTAAATACATACATAAACTCAGAAAATGTGGCTAAAAAGGATAAAT
>JBOFDP010000101.1:0-11701 GCA_051647125.1 Chitinophagaceae bacterium
TTCTTGTGGAGATAAAGAGGATAAAATCATACGTGCTGTAGAAGCCCCTATCCCCGATACCTGAAGTAGTAATCTAAAACAATCTTTTTCTCCCTCTTCAAAGAATCCAAATAATATCATCTGATCCTCTCTCACATGAAGATAGGTATACAGTTTCCCCTCTTTCATATCTTTTATTTGTTCAAAAGTACGAAGGCTTATCCATAATTCATACCCCACGCCATTAACATTAATTTGAATCAAAGTGGGAGTTACCAAAGCATATTTCCCATACAAAAATGCGTACATAATTTTTTAATTTATATTGATTTAATAATAATTTTTTTATGTCAGAATCAACACATCAATACTTCGCAAATTTATGCAAAGTTAGCATTTATAAAACTACAAATACAAAATACTAAATCTGTGATTTCATTATGTTAAAAATTGTTACTATACCTCTACGTTCTAAAATATATAATTTAATACTTAAATTAAGAATAAAGGCAATTTTTAAATTGTAGCCTATTTTACTATAATTGCAAAATTAATACGTAATGCTTTATCCCCTTAAACAAGAGTAATATAATTATAAATTTTATTCCTTTATATCACTTTTTTTTGTGTAATAACTTATACATAAAGGATAGTTTTTAAAAAATATTCATTACATAAAAATTTAATATATATTTGTTCCAATTAATTTAAATAAAATAAATTATGACATATAAAAAATTTCAAATTGTAAGAGTACGTATAAAACATGACGATTTAATATCCTTATGTGATAATACTTTGAAGATTTTGCATAGTTTTGAAGATGAATTAGACGAACTATTAAAAGGGATGATAAAATCCTTAGAAACAGCATTAGAAAAATTTAAAATGCACACCCATACCAAAAAAGCCTCAAGGCTGACCGCAAAAATAAAAATCCTAGATACAGAAAGAGATAAAAATTGGACAGAAATAAAACGAGCTGTTGCTTTTAATCTTACTTTAAGAAACCTCAACAAAAGTAACGCAGCAAAAATTGTAGATGAGTTTTTAAAACCTTATGGTAATGTAAAAATATTACCTTTTGATACACAAACTCAAATTACGCGTAATATGATAAAGGCATTAAATGATAAAGAAGAAATATATAATGCTATTTTAGAGTTAGAACTAATGCCTTTGTTTGAAGAATTAGACCATTGGAATGAAATTTTTGATGCTATTTTTGTGCAACGACAAATAGAATATAACCAAGGACATGAATTTAAATACAAAGAAATAAGACAAATACTTGTACTAAATTATTTAGAAATCTGTACACATTTAGAACATCTTATTAATTTCCCATCAATACAAAAATATAAATGTATTTCACGTATTTTTGAAAAAATGAATGAATTAAAAATAGCTCTCATCAAAAAATATCAACCTTAATTATTTTTCTTAACAATTAAGGAAATAATTTCTTTCACTGTTTCAAAAGACTTATACATATCCTGCATACTTACAAATTCTTTTTTAGAATGGATCGCCATCATTCCTGTAAAAAGATTAGCACAAGGAAGTCCCATAAAGGATAATTTTGCTCCATCAGTACCTCCACGAATAGATGTAATTTTAGGTTCTACTCCTATATTTTTTAGAGCCTCTATAGCATAAGAAATAATATGAGGATGTTCGTCTAACACCTGCCTCATATTTCGATACTGTTCTCGTATATCTACAGTAAAACTACTTGAAGGATATTCTTGCATAATATTTTTTGCAAGTGATATAAGTTTATTTTCCTTTTCCCTCAATTCATCTTCATCAAAAGCTCTTATAATAAAAGAAAGTGTACATTTTTCTGCTGTTCCTTCTTGGTGTACAGGGTGTACAAATCCTTGTTTTTCAGAAGTATTTTCTGGACTTCCTATATAAAAAGGAATTTGATGGAGAAATAAGCTACTTAATTTTAAGGCATTAACTAATTTCCCTTTCGCATATCCCGGATGAGCCATTACTCCTTCAAATAAGAAAGTCATACTATCGGCATAAAAATTTTCATTCTCTATAGTTCCGCATTCTCCTCCATCCAATGTATATGCAAAATCTGCTTTCAATATATTCATATCTAATTTATCTACACCCTTACCAATTTCTTCATCAGGAGTAAAAAGTATTTGTATATCCCCATGAAGAAAAGAAGGGGTTTTAGATAAAAACTCTGCTAATGCCATCAAAATAGCTATCCCCGATTTATCATCTGCACCTAAAAGGGTATGACCATCAGCAGTAATAATATCATGACCTTTTAATTTTAATAAATAAGGAAATTCATTGAGGTCAATCACGATATTTTGATGTGGCAATATAATATTTCCACCAGCATAATTTTTATGAATTATTGGATTTACATTTTCTCCACTACAATCTGGAGAGGTGTCTATATGTGCAAGAAAACATACTACAGGCACTTTTTTTTTAATATTGCTTGGAATATTTGCCAACACATATCCATAACCATCCATCTGGGCATTTATATTCAACCCCTGTAATTCTTGCAATATTAAATATGATAATTTTTTTTGTTTCTCTGTACTTGGAAAAGTATCACTATGAGGATTACTTTGTGTATCTACTTTAACATACCGAAAAAATTTTTCTATAAGAGAATAGGCTAACATTAATTTTTATTTAAATAATCGCCAAATATCCAACCCAATAACCAATACCATAAAACCTATTAACAATACAAATCCTATAGTAAGTAAAATTTCCATAATTTTAGGTGAGGGTGTTCTTCCTGTAATAATTTCATAAATAGCAAATAATGCATGCCCTCCATCTAATCCTGGTATAGGTAACAAATTCATCAACCCTATTGCAATAGAAAAGAATGCTGTCAGAAACCATATCTTTTCCCAATTCCATTGAGCAGGAAACATTTTCCCCATAGAGATAGGACCCCCTACGCTTTCTGTAAAGTTGATTTTTCCAAAAAATATTAATTTAAGTTGTGCCACATAGTTTTTTAAAGTTTCTACTCCCTCTACTATCCCTGCAGGTATGGCTTGAAAGAATGAATATTTTTTTTCAACTAATAATCTATCTGCAACCTCCTTATTAAAACCTACACCTAATTTATTGCTTTCAATTTTAACCTGTTTAATTTCAAAAATTTGGTTCTCCCTTTGTATCGTTAAGTCAAGTGTTTTGCCCACATAATTTCGAATAGCTATACTAAAATCATGAAAATAAGATATAGGTTGTTGATTAATAGCTACAATATTATCTCCTTTTTGCAAAGCTATTTTTTCTGCAGTACTATGAGGCATGATAGAATCAATAGAAGCTAATTCCATACGAGGTTGAATAAAAGGCATTGCTGATTTTTTTATCACTTGTTTGATAAAATCATTCGGGATAAGCAATATCAACGTATCATTATCCCTTTTTACTTCTACTCTACAAGGTGTTGTTACTAAAATTTTTAAAGACGCCTCTCTAAATTTTTTAGGGGTTTTTCCATTAATACTTATCAACTGATCTCCGTCTTTAAAACCCGCCTCATAAGCTACAGAATCCATTACAGCAATACCATAAGGTAAATTAGTAGCTGGCTGATACACTTCTCCATTATGCCACAGCAAGCCAATATAGATAATCATACCTAAAATAATATTAAGCAGAACTCCATTGAGCATAATAAAAAGTTTTTGCCATCCACTTTTACTTCTAAATTCCCATGGTTGTAGTTTTTGGTTCATAAAACTCTTATCCATAGATTCATCCATCATTCCAGCAATCTTTACATATCCACCAAAAGGCAACCAGCCAATACCATATTCCGTATGTCCGATTTTCTTTTTATACAACGTAACCCAAGGATTAAAAAATAAATAAAATTTATCTATTCTACAACCACACATTCTTGCTGCTATATAATGACCAAATTCATGCACTGTAACTATTAGAGAAAATGCAAAAATAAATTGCAATAACTTCATCAATATCTCCATAAAAGGTATCTATTTTTTTTATTAATACTGCAATATTACAAATTTTTATTGACTTTAATTTGTGAATTTACAAACATTTCTGTTTCTTTTTCTGTAGCAAGGAGTTCCTCCATAGTAGGCTTTTTAATTATAGCAATTTTTTCCATTGCATTTAATATTTGGTCTGAAATATCATAAAATCTAATTTGATTTTTCAAAAATGCTTCTACCAATATTTCATTTGCCTTATTCATAATACATGGGGCATTACCTCCTTTCCTTAAAGCATTATAGGCAATATTTAAACAAGGAAAAGTATGATGATCAACAGCTTCAAAAGATAACCTCTCTTGAGCAATCAAATTAATTTTTTTGTGATATGGAGAGGCTATACGATCAGGATAAGAGAATGCATACTGAATAGCTAATCTCATATCAGGAGTACTCATTTGAGCCTTTAGAGATCCATCCATAAACTCAACTAAAGAGTGGATAATGCTTTGAGGATGGATAACTACTTCTATTTGATTTAAATTAAGATTAAACAACCATTTAGCTTCAATAACTTCTAATCCCTTATTCATTAAAGAAGAAGAATCAATTGTAATTTTTTTCCCCATTTTCCAAACTGGATGTTCCATGGCATGTAAGGCTCTTACTTGCTCCAAAAAATTTCTTTTTTTTCCTCTAAAAGGTCCTCCAGAAGCTGTGAGAATAATCTTTTCTATAGCATTTTCTGATTCTCCTTGCAAACATTGTAATATAGCTGAATGTTCAGAATCTACAGGAATCAAAGTAGCTCCTCCTCTTCGTTTTGCCTCCATCATTAACTCCCCTGCTACTACCAAACTTTCCTTATTGGCTAATGCCACTGTTTTACCACGCTCTAAAGCCTCATAAGTAGAAGATAACCCTACAGAACCGACAATAGCAGCTAGCAACATATCATAATCTTCCTCTTTAGCAACATCACATAAAGCCTTTTCTCCTACCAAAATTTTTATATTTGAAGGTAATTGGCGTTTAACCTTGGAATAATCAGAAGACTTTCCTATAACAACCGTATTGGGTAAAAACTTAAGTGCTTGTTGAATTAATAAATCAATGTTATTATACCCAGAAATAGCGGCTAGTTGAAAATCTTGCTTATGTTCTTGTAATACTTCCAAGGCCTGACAACCTATAGAACCAGTACTCCCGAATATGGCTATTTTCTGAGAGAATAAAGTATTTTTCATATGATAATGTACTTTGAATCTATAAATTAAATAATTTTCCTTACTAAATTTTCAAAGCTACTATTTTTTATTATAATAATCTCATTTTTCTATTATAATTTTATAAATAGTAGTTATTTTAATTTGAAATAGTATCTTTTTTTAGCTTAATTTTAGCTTTTTTCTTATTCTTAGTAGTATCTTTTTTAAAAGTAAATAAATCCTTAAACGAATTAAATTCTTTACGAAACCCTACACCCCCCCCCTGACGAGAATTTTTACCATAAGAATAATTTTCTCCTTGTGAGATAGAATTATTAATAAAAGCTCGGACATAAATACTTCCATCTTTTTTGATATTATAACGTGCCTCAGCATCTGGCAAAAAAGTAGCTTTGTTGGTCGTATTTCCCAAGCCAAAATCTCCTGCAGTACTTATAAAATAAGAAAATCTATTATCAAACAAATTTTGAGAAATAGAAGCTCCGAATTTCATTCTATCTACTAATGTATTACTAAAATTCCCCCCAGAGGAGTTTACTCCATATAAGTCTGTAATAATATTAAATTTTAGTGTAGGAGCAATCTTCGCAAAAGGTTTTGCTAATAAATTATTAATTTGAGAAGACACTGCTGAAGATAATGCTCCGGTAACACCACTTACAATAATGCTTGAGGTAATCATATTATCAGGAGGAGCAAAACTATTGGTAATAAATAAATAAGATGCCTGCCTTAATAATTCGGTTTCATTTCCTTGTATTCTATCAAAAAAAGTTTTAGTCTCTGGATTATTTTTTAATACATTACTAGAGGGTATTTCTAAATCAAATTTAAAAGAAGGTTTTAAAAGAGAATTACTAACTTTCATTAAAATATCAACAGGTCCTTTAAAATTTCTAAACTGATCTATCACTAGACTACTAGTAGAAGAAGTCCCATTGGAGGAGATAAGAGCATTAAAATCAGCATTGGGAATATTATATATTAGATTAATACTTACTTTTCCATTTACATCTCCTGTCCATTCTATATAATTATTAAATCGAGAATCCACCAATAATAACCTTTCAGCATATTCAATAGGTAAATTATACGATCCCTTTTCTATGTTATATATGCCATATAATCCAAAATGATTTTGAGGATTAGAAATAACTCGTAAAGTACCTATTCCTTGAGTTTGAATCTTCTCATCTCCAGTATTAGATGTCCATATATCTGCAGCGATAGTAGATTGAGGATTAATATCTACCAAAATATCCATTAATAAACTAGCCGTAGAATCTCTTTGAACAACACTATCTTTAGTCTTATAATTTTTAAATGTAATAAAACTTCCCAAACTGTTAGTTTCGGTACTACGTGAAGAATAAATAACAATCTTCGCCCCCTCTAAAGGATAGGCTTTAGCTCTCAAAAAAATTTCTTTATTATTACCCGTTATATCAAATGTACCTTTTGCTTTAGCTACCAGACTATAAACATCTCCTGTTTTCATATCTGTGTTAAATACCATAATTCCGGGGGTTCTTATATGCACTCCATATTGTAAGTAAGAGAATAAATTTTTTTGTAAAAAATTTCCTTTTATATATCCTATATCTTGTGATACGTCATGGGTTTTAAATATAGTTTCATCAAAAAATAATAGACTATCTCTTAATAAAATTTTCATCGTATCTACGACATAGTTTACTTGCGTATAAGCAATTTTTAATAAGACCTTAGGGATATTTAGATCTCCATTAATACTTATGTTCTGACTACGTTGTGAAATATTAATATTTCCTTGTACATTGGCATCTATATAATCAAAAACTGTCGTTATATACGGTTGTATAAACCCAATAGGTATAGATGTTATATTCAAAGCTATATCACTTTTTTTATCTCCAAAATTGATATGTCCTATAGAAGAAATTGCAAAATTTCTATCCTCATTTTTTATATCATAATAAATATCCTTTTTTAACGGATAATAATTACCTGTAAATACAGGATTTCCTATAGCAATATTGTTTAATAGCAAATTTTTAAAAAATCCTTTATACTCAATAAATGTTTCCTTCCTCCCATTAAACATATTACGAATGTTACACTGGAAAGTAAATAACCCGTTAAGCTTAGTATGAAAAGACTTTAAAACATCATTAAACCCTGATAAATCTAACTCGGAAAGAGTAACCTGTATAATTTCTTTCTTTGCTTCATCATCATGTATAGGTCGAATAATTAACTGCTCACTTTTGCCTACTTCCTGAACAGATAAAAAACTATCCGAAAAAGGTACATGGTTGCCCCAATAAAAAACACCTTTTTTATTGGTTCTATACTTACGTTTCAAGACATCTATAGCAATGTCATTAATTTTTAAACAAACACTATGATTTTTTAAAAATAATAATTCATTATCAAAGTGTACATTACCTAAAATGCCCCTATTATCTGTAGAAATATTTAAGGATAAATTATTTTTCTTAACTTGAAACTGAAGGTTACCACTTCCTACAAAATTATACTCATTATACATTAATTGATCCATATTAATACGGAAATCTAAATTTTTTTCTTTACCTTCATTTTTAATAGAAAAGTTTTGTAAGCTTAGTGTTCCATATTCTAAATTTTTTACTAAAACGTTTGCTGTAATTTTTTTTGTATTTTCTTGATACAAAACACCTACATCTAAGGTATCTATATTTCTTAATGGATAAGAAAAATAATGATTTAAAGATTTTAGGTTATGCGCTTTCAATAAAAATATAAAATCAGATAACGTTGTATCTTGTTTATTTATAACGTTAAATGTGTAATTCGTGATATAAGTATTTATAAAATAATTTGCAATACGTTGTAATGAGAATGATTTTTTATTACATTGCAACCTTCCTGTTATAAGATTACTATTAAATCCAATATTCACATCTTCATTGGCTTTATCTTGATAATCATATTCAATATTATAAAGATAAAAATAATCCTCTTTCAGAGAAGAATAAAGAGCCAGTTTTGGACTTTTCAATATAATATTTTTTTTATTATTAACCTCTTCTATGGAGGCTTCAATTTTTCCAAAAACACTTACACTATCTCTCAAAATAAGTAATGAAGAATCTTTAAATATATCCAATGCTATATTTTTTAATACCTCTATTTGTACATTTTCAAGCGTAGATTTTATATTGGTCAAGGCATGCTTATTGGACAGTTTTCTATGCTCAAAAATAGCACTTGCTCTAATATTATTATCTTTGATATTGATATTCAACAAATTATTATTCTTCAAAAAAATATCATTAATAGTCATGTTTTTAAATTCATAATTCTTTAATACTATTTTATCAATATGGGCTTTAAGTTTACCTTGCACACTATCAAAATTCATTATAATACTCGTATTATAAATTCCTTTATTAAAAATATTTGTAAAACAAAAACTATCTATATCCATACGAATGTTAGCATGATTGAAAAAAGAAGGGTCATTCATTTGCTTATTTCCAGTAATAGCAATAAAACCATTTGGATGTTGTATTTCTGTATTTATGATCCATGAATTATTATACCAATAGCCTTCACCTCTAATATCAATAATATCAATAATAAAATAAGGATACCATTTTTTTAATGCAGGATAAAGAAGATTCATTTTTGTAGTATCACTAAACCCATACCATTTACATTGTTCTATTTGCTGAGCAACCGCATATTGATTATTTTTTTGTGCATATTGATTATTGAAGACGACATCTATATAATTAGGTATTTGTAGCTGAATTTTAGAGTGTCCAGTATCAAAATTACCACTCCATTGTATTTCCATTTCTATAGGCTGTTTTAGTTGATATGTAGGAAAAAAGGTTTGTATATCTTGTTCTTCAATCCTAGCTTTAATGGTCGAATACAGGTCATTTTGGTGAGATAAACTAATCTTCATAT
This sequence comes from Chitinophagaceae bacterium, assembly GCA_051647125.1. GTDB lineage: Bacteria > Bacteroidota > Bacteroidia > Chitinophagales > Chitinophagaceae > JBOFDP01. Next base: position 9,119 of record JBOFDP010000101.1, read on the forward strand.
TGAATATGCTATAAAGACTTTTTATTTGAAAATTATTACACCTTAGTTTTTTATTTGGAGTTGATTCTACATCAAATTTCAAATCTATAGGGAGTTGATTTACATTAAAATTTGACAATGTTATAAAGCCATTTTTCAAAGGTGTTGTTTGTAGATTAAATTGTGATAACATAAGCAGATTTTCCTTTGTTTGCATATCCTCTATCATTACATTTGATTGATAAATAGATAATATATTATTCTTAGCTAACGCAATTATTTTTGTGGGTGAAAAAGCAATAATATCATTCCATATTTTTTGAAAATCTATAGCATTAGTATCCGCTTTGTAAGCTGTTCTCCAGTTTAATGATTCTATTAAAGTACTACTTGTTGAGGTATTTGAAAACAATGATTTTTTATTTTTATACGCTACCTTAAGTAAAGAAATATGATGTTCTGCTGAATTAGTATCAATAATATTAACAAACAACCTATGAGCATTAACCTCATTAATTTGAATATATGAAGAAACTGAATCTGTGGTATTTGATGACAACAAAGTTTCATAGTTCCAATATTGCTGATTTATTTTCCTTATATTAACGATAGCATCTGTTATATCTATCCTTTGAATAGGAATTTCTCCTGAAAAAAGTTTAGAAATCATTACATCTACCTTAAAAGACTTTGTATACAAAAAGGTATCCCTTAAAAGACTATCCTGCAATAACAAATTTTTTCCTTGAATATTACCTAATATATCTATCATAAGATAGTTTATAGACACTACTTTTCCTGTTTTCTTTTGTACCTCTGCTACAAAAATTTCTTGTACCCAATGCTGAAACATAGGGGTTTGCATCACTATCCATAAGGTAATGATAAGTAATAAAAAAATTCCCATCAAGTATGAAAATATTTTCTTCAACCTACGTAATACAACGTGCATTAATTTAAAATAATTTAGGCAAAAATACTTAAAAAAACCTGTGGGATAGAAGTATTTTTTCATTTTTTATAAAAGATTTCAAAATTATTCATTTTGAAATCTTTTCATATTTATTTTAATATCAATCAGCTATGTATTTATAAAAAAATTGGTATTTTTTTTAAAATTTTATATCTTTGTGTTTTTTATAAACCCAATAAAAGCTTTACACTATGGCATTTGATATCAATCTTATACAAAAAGTATACCACCATATCCCCAAAAGTATGGCTATTGCCAAAAAGGTTTTAAATAGACCTATGACTTTATCTGAAAAAATTTTGTATGCACATTTACACGAACCGATAAAAGAAGCTTATGAACGAGGAAAAAGCTATGTAGAATTTAAGCCTGATCGGGTAGCCATGCAAGATGCTACCGCTCAAATGGCTCTTTTGCAATTTATGACATGTGGGCGTGATAAAGTAGCAGTTCCTTCTACTGTACATTGCGATCATCTCATACAAGCTAAAATAGATGCTAAAACTGATTTAAGGATAGCAGAAGATGAGTCTAAAGAAGTATATAATTTTTTATCTTCAGTATCTAATAAATATGGAATAGGATTTTGGAAACCTGGTGCAGGAATCATTCACCAAATAGTGCTTGAAAATTATGCTTTTCCGGGGGGTATGATGATTGGTACAGATAGCCATACTCCTAATGCTGGAGGCTTAGGAATGATTGCTATAGGTGTGGGTGGTGCTGATGCTGTAGACGTCATGGTAGGATTATCTTGGGAATTAAAAATGCCTAAGCTTATAGGAATTAAACTTACAGGCAAGCTTACAGGATGGGCTTCTGCGAAAGATATTATTCTTAAAGTAGCTGGCATTTTAACTGTTAAAGGCGGTACTGGATGTATTGTAGAATATTTTGGTGAAGGGGCTGAAAGTTTAAGTACCACAGGCAAAGGCACTATCTGTAATATGGGTGCAGAGATAGGAGCTACTTGCTCATTATTTGCTTATGATGAAAAAATGTTTGATTATCTAAAAGCTACAAATAGAGAAGATGTTGCTATATTGGCAAATGGTATTAAAGAACATTTGAGATCAGATAAAGAAGTGTATGAGAATCCGCAAAAATATTACGATGAAGTGATAGAAATTAATTTGAATGAACTTGAACCTTATATTAACGGACCATTCACCCCTGATTTAGCCACCCCTATTTCTAAAATGAAAGAAGTAGCCAAAGACAATGGATGGTCAACAGAAGTAAAAGTAGGTTTAATTGGCTCTTGTACCAATTCCTCTTACGAGGATATTAGCCGAGCTATAGACTTAGTTAAACAAGCCAATGAAAAAGGTCTTTTGGCTAAGGCAGAATATATGATTACACCTGGTAGTGAACTTATTAGGTATACTATTGAAAGAGATGGTTTTTTAAAAATTTTTGATAGTATAGGTGCAAAAGTTTTTGCCAATGCCTGTGGACCTTGTATTGGTATGTGGGAGCGTATGGGAGCGGGAAAAAAAGAGAAAAATACTATTGTACATTCATTTAATAGAAATTTCCAAGCAAGACAAGACGGTAATCCCAATACCTATGCCTTCGTTGCTTCTCCAGAAATAGTTACCGTCTTAGCCCTCACTGGTGATTTAACTTTT
>JBOFDP010000102.1:0-2211 GCA_051647125.1 Chitinophagaceae bacterium
CATAAAGACCATATTGGGGGCATCGATGATCTTAGACCTTTTACTTTTCTTCATCATCAATCTATTCTTATGTATGCAAATACAGAAACTATAGAAGGTATTCGTCAAGAAGTCCCTTATATGTTTTCTGAATATAAAAAATATATTAATGCTGCGGATATAAAATTTTTCCCAATAGATAGTAATACGTTTTTTAGGATAAAAGATATTCCTATAATGTCTATTAAAATATGGCATGCAGAATTGGAAATTTTAGGTTTTCGGATTGGCGATTTTACTTATATAACAGACTGTAAAACTATTGAAATAGGAGAACAAGAAAAAGTAAAAAGATCAAAATATTTAGTACTCAATGCTGTAAGACAAAAACCACATTACTCACATTTGAATTTGGAGGAAGCTATTAAACTATCTCAATCCTTACAGGTGGGAAAAACCTATTTTACACATATCGGACACGAGATGGGATTACATGATAATATACAAAAAAAATTACCTCAAAATATGTATTTGGCTTATGATAATTTGAGATTAGAGATAGAATAATTTATATTCTATTCGCATTAACAATTTTGTTGTTTAGTGTAAAATTTATAATTCTTAGATATTTATGGTTTTTCTCAAAAAAAGTTATAATTTTGAGGGAATGTAATTGTATATGAAGGGTGCTTATATTTTCTTTTTTTTTCCTAAGCATAAGTATTATTTATGGACAAAAAATTTCTTCTCCTGATGGTCATGTAATATTGCAATTTGTATTACAAGAAAAGGGTATTCCCACTTATAAAATAGCGTATAAAGGAAAAACAATTATTAAACATAGTAAATTAGGGCTAATAATTTGCACTTCTTACCCTTATATTAACTTTAAAAATTGGGATAAATATTTTAGGGTAGATGGTGTGAAGATAAATAGTTTTGATGAAACTTGGCAACCTATATTAGGAGAAGTTAAAAATATTAGGAACTACTATAATGCAATATCAGTATATCTAAAAAATGGTAGTGCAGGTATGTACATAATATGGCAATGTAGAGTATTTGATGATGGAGTAGGCTTTAGATATGAATTTCCACAACATAAAAGGCTTAAACCACTTTGTTATAGCTGAAGAAAACACAGAATTTGCTTTGCCAAATGATTTTAAAGCATGGTGGATACCGGGTGATTATAAAACCCAAGAATATAAATATACAACTTCTCCTATTAGTAAAATACCTATATTATTTGCTACTGCTTACGAAGGTAATGCATCTCAACAATTATTGCCAAATTCGGTACAAACGCCTTTGATGATGTATGATTCTTTGCAAAAAATATATGTTAATATTCACGAAGCTGCATCGATTGATTATCCTGCTATCAATTTAGAAGTAGATACCCACAATTATATATTGAAAACACATCTCACACCAGGGTCTAAACCTAAACATAAAGCTTTTGTACAAGCTCCCTTTCATACTCCTTGGCGTACAATAATATTATCTGATAAAGCTTCTGATATTTTAGCTTCTAAACTAATTTTAAATCTTAATGAACCTTGTAAAATACCTAATATAGAGTTTATTAAACCAATGAACTATATAGGAGTATGGTGGCAAATGTTTTGTCCTAATGGTGGTACTTGGCATATAGCGATACCAATATGATAAGATTGGGGATTTCTGATTATAGCAAAATAAAACTTAGTGGCAAACATGCTGCAAATACTGAACATGTTAAAAAATATATAGATTTTGCCTCCAAACATGGTTTTGATGGTGTATTGGTAGAAGGATGGAATATAGGATGGGAGGATATAGGTTTATCTAAAGAATTGATATATGATTTTGTTACTCCGTATCCTGATTTTGATGTAAAAGAATTACAACGATATGCTAATGAGAAAAATGTTAAGATGATTATGCATCACGAAACTTCTGCTTCAGTAACACAGTATGAAAGCCAAATGGATACAGCCTATAAATTTATGGTAGCAAATGGTTATCTTGCTGTAAAATCTGGATATGTTGGGGATATTATCCCTAGAGGAGAACATCATTATAGCCAATGGATGGTACAGCATTATTTAAGAGCTATAAAAAAAGCTGCAGATTATAATATTATGGTTAATGCTCATGAGCCGGCTCATCTTACAGGTATACATCGTACCTATCCTAATTATATTGCTGCAGAGGTGGCTAGAGGAACAGAGTTTGAAAGCTTTAGTG
>JBOFDP010000103.1:0-20236 GCA_051647125.1 Chitinophagaceae bacterium
CAATGTACCTACTCCCATTTTACCGCTACCCGTAGGATTATAAATCAAATTACCCGTAGTTGCAGTAAAGACTAAATTATTACTATTCATCGTTGCCGTTCTTGCACCCGTCAACGTCCCATCGCCTGTATAGATATTGATCATAGAGGCACTACTCATAAACATCTTCTTCAACTGACCATTACTACCCACTACCACCATGCTGTCTGAAACGCTGCCGAATGGTCCCCTATTCGGCAAACTCGTAAATACCGCACTATCCGCACGCACTGCTCCTACTACAGTTAACTTACTTAGCGGATTCAATGTACCTACTCCCATTTTACCTGTCCCCGTAGGATTATAGATAAAATTACCACTACTCGCATTAAATGTTAAATTACGTTCCTCCATCGTTACTGTTCTATTCGCAATTAAGGTGCCATCTTTTGTATAGATATTCATTATCATGTTACTATTCATGGACATCTTCTTCAACAGACCATCATCACTCACTATCACCATACTATCTGCTGGGTGAAGACGATTCGGTAGTGTTTTTGCGGTTATTCCACCATGAAACGTAGCAAACTGAAGAACATTAAAAGGACCCTTAAAGTTAGCCTCTATCGAACAGTCAAACAATGGCTTCGGAAAAGTGACAGATGGGGATGGTTTAAACGATAACCACGCCCCAGTACTGAATGTTAAAATCCTACCGCCCCACATGGCGCCATCTTTTGTATAGATATTGGACTCCAATGCACTATTATCCATGGACATCTTCTTCAACTGACCATTATCACCCACTACCACTAGGCTGTCTGTATCGGGATCCCAGGGGTCTCTTGGCTCCTTATTCGGTAAATTCGTAAATACCGCACTATCCGCACGCACTGCTCCTACTACACTTAACGTACTTATTGGGTTCACTGTACCTATACCCATTTTACCATTTCCTGTTGGATTATAGATAAAATTACCACTACTCGCATTAAATGTTAAATTACGTTCCTCCATCGTTACTGTTCTATTCTCAATTAAGGTGCCATCTTTTGTATAGATAGAAGAATCATGTTCTTTCATTCCTCCAATAGATACCCATTGCTTACTATCGTAATACACCATTTTATTAATAGTAGAATCATACACCAACATCCCCGCGTATGGATTCTTAATAGCAACACCTGGTCCGCCACCCTGAATACGAGGAAGCAAAAACGCTTGGCTATCGCTCTGTAACTCCAGCAATACATCTGGTTTAAGTATTTCAATATCTTTACCCATTTTTATTTGAGGTAAATTTTGTGACATTACTCTCACCATAAAGAAAAGTAACAAGCCAAACAGTACATAATATCCTTTCATAACATTTAATTTTTTATTAATCATAAATTAACAAGGCAAAGTTACAATTATTTTTAGAATATTTTTATTTTTTGTCTATAATTGTATTGTTTGTTATGCATGATAATAATATGAGGAAAGGTAAAAATTAGCTGTACAATATAAAAAAGTTGAATTATTTTTGAAGTTTTACTTGAAAAATCAACTAACAAGTATGTTTTTAGAACCTTACCAACATCATACAAAAACAGGTTGTATAGAAATAATCTGTGGTTCCATGTTTTCGGGCAAAACAGAAGAACTTTTACGACGCATAAAAAGAGCAAGAATAGCTAACCTTCATGTGATGGTCTTCAAACCATGGATAGACAACAGATATAGCTCTCACAAAATAGTATCTCATGATGAAGATTCCACGACTTCAATTGTCATAGAAAGAAGTATAGAAATTATAGATCAAACATCCAGTATATCCAATGTAAATATAGTAGGAATAGACGAAGCTCAATTCTTTGATAAAGAGTTACCTTCTATAGCTGATTTTTTAGTAGAAAAAGGGATTCGGGTAATCATCGCTGGCTTAGACATGAATTATTTAGGAGAGCCTTTTGGGTGTATCCCTAATTTATTAGCAAAGGCTGATTATATTACAAAGCTACATGCTATTTGTATGCAATGTGGGAGTATAGCCCAACATACTTATAGAAAAAAAAATATGGGAAAAGCACAAATTATACTTGGTGCCAAAGATAAATACGAAGCCCGCTGTAGGAGTTGTTTTATAGAAGGCATGAAAGAACAAGAATATGCGAACCCATAACATTAAATAAAACACATAAGAATTCTGCTGTAAGTGTTTTTTTATAAATTTAGGCAATAAAGTTATATTTTTGTAACCCAAGTTATAAAAATTACATCTAATAATAGGTAATGAATATTTTAAAAATAATAGTAAGCATTATAGTGTTAATCATAATGTCTTATGCTCAAGTACATTCCCAGAGCAAGATCAGTAGTAAAACATTACAAGACGAAAGAAATGCACTGAATAGAGAGATTGCAGAAATACAAGCATCTATTAATAATACTCGAAAAAGCAAAAAAATTACTTTGCGAGAAATGCAATTATTACAAAAAAAATTAACCCTTAGAAAACAAATTTTAGCCAATATTGAAAAACAAGTAAAATCTATCAATCAAAATATAGATTCTATAGGGGAACAAGTAAAAATAACGAGTAATTTGTTAGAAAATCTAAAAAAAGAATATGCTATCTTTATAGTTAGTAGTTATGAACGGAAAACCTCGCTGAATATTATTAATTTCCTTTTCAACACTCAAGATTTATATTCTGCTATACGTACCCTAAATTACTTAAAGTTTTTTAGAGAATCTCAAGCAACAAAAGCTAAGGCAATAAGAATAGTCTCAAAAAAATTACAACAAAAGCTTCACCTTTTAGAACAACAAAAACAAGAGCAATTAGTAGCAAAAACACAACAAACCCAAGAACAAAAATCTTTAGAAAATGACAAGAAAGATAAAGCCCAAGTTATTAAAGTTATTAGCTCTAAAGAAAAAAATTTACTCAATCAATTCTATACAAAAAAGAAACGAGATGCGCAATTAAAAGCAGAAATTACTCAGGTAATAAAAAAAGAAGTGGCATTACAAAAAAAATTAGCTCGTGAAAGAGAACTTAAAAAAATTGCTGCGGAAAAGAAAAAAATGGCATTATTAGCTAAAAAGAATACAACAAAAACACATTCCTCCTCTGTAAGTGCTAAAAAACCTGAACCTGTATCTACCATAAGTACTTCTACATTAGATGATGCAGAAAAAGAAATGAATCAAAAATTTATTAGCTTTAGAGGAAAAATGCCATGGCCAGTGAAAGGCATCATAGTTACTTCTTTTGGAGAAGATATTTTTCAAGGTAGCCAAGTATCAGGAGCTAGTATTGGTACTGACTTTCAAACGGCAGTAGGAGCTCCTGTAAGAGCTATTTGTGATGGGCTGGTATCGGTAGTATTTAATCAAAATGGGATGATGGTTATTATTATAAGACATGGATTATATTTTTCAGCCTATAGCAATTTAATGTCAACCTCAGTATCAAAGGGTGATTTTGTAAAAATGGGACAAATTATAGGAAACGCTGGAGCTAGCGAGGATCACGAAAAAGGAGAAGTGCTACTTATTTTATCAAATGATAAAGGTATTAACCTAAATCCAGAAATATGGTTAACCAATAGATAATTATGCAAGAAAAAGATCTTTCTTTAGTAAAAAATATTTTAAAAAACCACCAACTTCATGTTACGTCAAATCGTGTGTATGTATTACACTATTTACTATATCAACAACAAGCTGTAAACAAGCTAAACGTAGAAAAACACTTTGCTCATATTGATACGGTAACCATCTATCGCATGTTGCTTATTTTTGTAGAAAAAGGAATATTACATACTATTAATAATGATAAGGGTGATATATTATATGCTGTATGTAAAAATGATTGTACTCCAGAAAAACATTTCCATAACCATATTCATTTTTCTTGCACTATATGTAAAAAAACTTTTTGCTTAGAAAATGTACATATTCCAGAAGTAATCCTCCCTTATAAATACATCAAAAAAAATGTAGAAATACACATCACCGGTATTTGTAACCATTGTAGTAAAAACACAATTTAAAGAACTAACAAGAAGTTATCTGATAATTATAGGTATTGTTCAAAAAAAAATTCTATAGAAGGATTTTAGAATTTTTTTCTTTTTTCTGAAAATTTTTGATTCTTAAAACGATCTTTATCACGACCTCCTCCCCAACGAGTTTTTTTCTTAAACTCTTTAGTATGATTTTCCTTTGCCAATCGGACAGTTACTTTATCTCCCCTATAGGTTATATTATGCCCCTCAAAGGCTTTGAGAATTTCTTCTTTAGCACTATTTTCTATATCCACAATAGAATAATCACTTTGCATTTCAATCTTTCCAATTTTGATAGAAGAATTTTGAGTATAATCATTAATAAATCCTATTAAATTATTGGGTTTTATACCCTGATTACTCCCTAAACTTATAAAAAAGGATACATATTGCCTTGATTGTCCTTTGTTTAAAAAATTTTTTTCATGATTCCCTTTTGTAATTACTGGTGTAATTTTATCAGAAAGATTAAGCTTTTTAATTTCTAAAGAAAATAATTTTTTTAAAATATCTTCTTTTTCTAAATAAGCAAATTGTTCTTGTAAATGTCCAAAAATAGGTTCTATCTGAGCATTATTTATTTCTATGTTATGAAAATCATTTACAAAATTATATAGCTTTTTCTCTATCACTTGCTCTATAGGAGGCACTTCTTGTTTATAAAAAGATTTCCCGGTAATACGTTCAAGCTCTTTCACACGGCGAAACTCCCTACCATCGACAAAAACTATAGAAATACCTTTGTTTCCTGCTCTTCCTGTTCTTCCACTACGATGAATATATACTTCAGAATCATCCGGAAGGTTATAATTAATAACGTGAGTCAGTTCATTGACATCAATACCACGTGCCGCCACATCCGTAGCAACAAGCAACTGAAGTTGGCGTTTTCTAAAACGCTTCATAACTTCATCTCTTTGCGCTTGAGATAGATCACCATGTAAAGATGCTGATCTGTATCTATCCCTGTCCAAAAGTGAAGATATATCTTTACACTCTTCACGAGTACGGCAAAATACAATGCCATACATATTCGCATGAATATCTGCCAAACGCTTGAGTACTTGATATCTGTCCACATATCGCACCAAAAAATATTGATGATCAACATCTGCTGAACCTGTATTTTTTTTGCCAATAGTAATTTCTATAGGCTTTTTCATATAATTTTTAGACATTTGTTTGATACCATCGGGCATAGTAGCCGAAAATAATAGTGTTTGCTTTTCGTCAGGTGTATCTTTAAGGATAGCATTAAGATCTTGTCTAAAACCCATATTCAACATTTCGTCAGCTTCATCAAGCACCACCCATTTTATGTGATTTATTTTTAATATTTTTCGTTTAATAAGATCTAATGTTCGCCCAGGTGTTCCTACTACAATATGAGCGCCTCTTTTTAGTTGCCTAATCTGAATATCTATACTGCTACCTCCATATACTGCTACAATAGAAAGATGAGGCATATATTTACTATATGATTCTAAATCTTTGGCTATCTGCAAACATAATTCACGAGTGGGAGAAAGTACAATAGCCTGTACTAACGAATTTTCTATATCGATTTGTTGCAATATTGGCAAACCAAATCCTGCTGTTTTTCCTGTACCTGTTTGTGCAAGAGCTACTATATCTTCTTTGGAATCTAATATGGCAGGAATAGTTTTTTGCTGAATCTGGGTAGGGGTTTCAAAACCCAACTCTGACACAGCTTTCAGCAATGGTGTACAGAGATTTAATTCACTAAAATTTATCATTTATTTGTCTTTTTGCAATCTATATTTTAAGAATTTTTATAAAAATAATTCTAAAAAGCCTTTGAACATAATTTCAAAAGCGTTAGCAAAGATAAGTTTTATTTTGTAGAATGAAATAAAAATAATAAAGAATACAATAGAAAATCTTATAAATTAATTATAGAGAATACCCAAAATATTTTCCATAGGTTGTTCTCATTTTAAGTATATCCCAAAAAATAAAAAAACTTTATTAGACCTTTAATCGCTAAATATAAAATTATAAAAAATACACTATTGATAAATCCAAAAAACCTTTATACTTTTGCTTTGTTATGACAATAAATTGGTATTATATTTTGCTGCAAGCTATTGTATTCATTTGGGGCTTTACAGGTATTTTGGGAAAAGCCATAGAAAGCAATATTTTTAATATGCTGGTATACAGAACCTTTATAGCTGCAAGCATATTATGGATATTTTTCTTGCTACGCTATAAAATGCCCAAAGGAGTGCTTTTGAAAAAAATGGTTGTTTCGGGATTTTTTTTAGGTTGCTCCTGGATATGTTTTTTTGGTTCAGCACGGTTAGCAAATATATCTGTATCTGTGATAGGAATTGCCACTTCTCCTATATTTATAGTTCTTATACAATCTTTTTTAGAAAAAGCTAAAAAGAAATTACTTCTGAGTGAGCTTGTATTAGGAATAGTCAGTTTGATAGGTATTTGTATTATCTTTTCAGATAAAGATTTTCACTATTGGAATGGATTAATTATATCTATGCTATCAGGATTATTTTCCGCAATATATTCTATGATGACAGAAGATTTAGCACATCAAGAAAATCATATCAAAATAGTTACTTTCCAAATCACAACGACCTTCTGGGTAATGTTGGCAACATTACTCCTATTTTATTTTACCTTTCCTCAACTAAATATACAATACGAAACACTAGATAAAACACAATGGATATATTTATTAATTTTTTCAATTGGATGCACCGTATTGCCCATGATTCTTTCTACATGGGTTATGAAAAAAGTTTCTGCATTTGCTGTAACTTTATCCGTTAATATAGAACCTATTTATACAATATGTTGGGCTGCTTATTTTTTCCCAAAAAATGAAATTATGAAATACAATTTTTACATAGGGGCATTTGTTTTAGTATTATCAGTCATAGCTTACCCTTATATAAAAAAATACTTTGATCATAGCAAAATAGTACGGGATTCTGTAATTAGAGTAAAATATATGAAACGAAAATATACGAGACACTAAAAAAGACTATTAAACAATCCTCTATTGGTGGTAATAAATTTTTATTTCCATCGAATAGTTTTTATAAGATGAAGCATATCCTGCTTGATAAATTCATTGACTACACCTAAAGAATCTTCGTTAGGTGTAGCCTCAAAATACAATACCCCACGAAGATAATTTTTACTACTATCAGTAACAAAAAATTGGTATTGCGTAGCTGTCTCCCCCTCTATTTTAAAAAAGCTACCTCTTCCTTGCGAAAAAGTAAACACAGAATCTTGAATATGAGTAGCTCTATAAGTATGTTTATATGCCAAAGCATATGATTTTAACAAAAGCTCTTTCAGTGAATTAGTGCCTAAAGAATCTTGATAGATACCTTTTTTTTTTATCTTATAAATAGAGGAAGTGCCTATCTTCATGTAACTAATATATATCATAGCCTTAAAATTAGGAAAAAAGATATTTATCCAATAAGGGTTTTGAGAACTTTCATTAAAATAAGAAGTATCTCTAAGAATGGTAGCATAGCTTGGATATTCAAAAGAATAAGGATATTTAGGATTGTTAAACAGCTGATAACTTTTTTCTGGAAAATCTATCTTAAAATATCCTTTAGGTTTGGGATTATATTGCTCATAACAAGCACTCCATAGAACACATATCAATAGGAAAAATAATATTTTTTTCATTGGTCTATAATTTATATCCTCTCATGAACTATATCAGAAAAAGGAATCTCTGTTTTTTTGTCTAATAGAATAAAATTTTCTCCTATAATTTCTATAATATATTTTTTTTTGCCTTCCATATCTTCCCAAACGCGGGTATGAATTTTTCCTTCTATATATACCAAACATCCTTTTCTTAGTTGTTTTGCCACAAGCTCCGCCATACTTCTCCAAAAGACTATCTTGTGCCACTCGGTTCTACTTTGTACTGCACCTGCCTTATCTTTATAAAATTCAGTAGTTGCGAGGGTAATTTTTACCAAAGGTATAGTACCTTCCACATATTGGACTTCAGGTTCTTTTCCTAAATTGCCTATTAACATCACCTTGTTTAATCCTCTCATAAAAAATTATTATATTGCGAAAGTAGGTATTTTTAACCTTTTATTTGTTCTCTTTTGATAAATAAAAGGTATTTATTCTTAAAAAAAGAGTGTCTTTCTGAAAGAATATGTAAATCGAAAACTTGAGGTTTTACCTGAGCATTTTGTATTTCTTGAGCTAAATCACCGCCTTTTAATGCAAAAATACCACTTGAAGAAAAAGTATTCTTCTTTTTTAATAAATTTTTTCCATATTTGCACAAACTAGCCAAATCTACTACAGAGCGAGCCGTGATCGTATCTATAGATATTTTTAAATTTTCTACTCTATCACAAATAGCGATAACATTTTTGAGTTGGAGTTTTGCAACAATATCTTTTACCACCTTGATTTTTTTCCCAATACTATCTACTAAAAAAAATTGAGTTTCAGGAAAATATATAGCCAAAGGTATACCGGGGAAACCTCCTCCTGTGCCTATATCTATTATGTTTTGATCTGTAAACAAATCAAAACACTGAGCTATAAATAAAGAATGCCATACGTGATGTTCATAAACATATGGGAAATCTTTACGAGAAATAACATTAATCTGTTGATTCCAATATTCATACAAACTATACAGCTTTTGTAGTTGTTCTTTCTGAATAATATCCAATGTAGGAAATTTTTGAAAAAGAAATTCTACCCCTAAAGGTTGTAAATGTTGAATTTTCATAAAAATTATTGATAACGAACAAGTTGCCCTATTTCTAAGTATTTAGTATTTGCTAAAAATTTATTTAATTTATAAAGAGTAGATACTTGAATATGATGCTGCTGGGCAATTGTTGAAATTGTATCTCCTTTTTTTACACGATATACCTTGACTGCTATCTGTTTAAGATAATCCATAAGTTGCTTTTTTTGTAAAGAATATATAAAAGAGGATTGCAGCTCTCCATTTACAAAATCTACCATTTCGTTCGGATTAAAAGGTTGTTTATCATAATGAATTTCAAAATGCAAATGCACGCCAGTAGCTCTTCCTGTTTTTCCTCCCAAGCCAACAGGAGTAGCATAAAACAAACTATCTCCAGACTTTACTAAAATACTATCCAAATGGGCATAAATAGTAGTAAAACCATTAAAATGTTTAATTTTGACATATCTACCATAACCTCTATGGTCATAAGAGGCATACGCTACTACTCCATCCCATACATTAAAAATAGTATCTCTATAATTTACCTTAATATCTACCCCATAATGCCAGCGTTTTTTACTTCTTTGTCCGAATTTAGAAGTTATACCTATAAAATTCTTTACAGGCATACAAAAAGTAATAAGCTCCTCTATACTACTATCTTTTTCAAATGTATTTTCAATAGAAAAGGAATCTTCTTCTTGGCACTCATTCCCTGCAATAATAGAGGTAGATATATGTGTATTTTGCGCCTTTAAAGAAAATTTAAAAAGAAAAAAAATACCTATAATTATAATTGTACAAAATAATTTATTCCTCATAGTCATACTACATTAAATCCTAAACAAAGAAATTTTGTGTATGGATAAACGAAGACAAAAATAGATATTTATTTTAGAATTCCATATTTTTTGTATCTATAAATAATGAAAAAACCTTTACAAGTGGAGAAGAAATACACTATATTAAATTTAAACAGTATTTAATGTATGATTTTCGTGATTTCTATTATTACTCATATTTAACATAATACACCATGTATCCAGAGTCCTGCAACGTATGTATCCCGCTATTATCATCAACAAGAATACACGCATCACTAACACCATTATACTTTCCTCCTCATTCGCCATCTATACTGCGACTAAGACCGATATCCCTGTAAATCACGAGAATTATCATAACGTGCATTATACATAGCAAATAGAGTACTTTTTTTGAGGTAACTAATCCTGGCATACGAGATGCAAAAACTTGATACTGGGGTATTGTCGTTCTACTCTCCTCCTTCAAACTCTGAGTGAAGTTTTAAAGTATCTTGATGCACCCTCGCTAGTAATAACTTATTTAAGCTCTACAGCAAAACGATGTAAAAGGTCTATATTGTCTTTTAATTTAAACGAGACAAAAAGCACTGAGGCCTCTAAATCCATCAAAATATTGGGATTTAATATTATTTGACTTGCGGCTACAACCAGACAAAGTAACAATAAAATTAAAAGAAACATGTAAATATTGGATTCCAGTGCTTTAAAGTTCAAAATTTTTCCATATCCTTGATAAAACTCTATCTCCTAATCATACACCATTTTAATAATAGCGATAGAGAAGAGTTGTCTCTCAATGCCAAAGTACTATAGTCAAATTTAAATGCTACCTTAGCCCTCTCCATACGATGTTAATTGTATACCAAAATTAATATTTTTTTATTGAGAAAAATTATCCAATTTAATTTAAAAGACATAACACTGAATAAATTTTACCTCCTTTATATGTAAAAATCCTGTAACTTTGCATAAGCTAAAACTCTAAAAGTAAATTATGAATAAATTTTTTTTATTTAGCCTCTTTATAATAAGTACATTGCTTATATTTGCCCAAGAGCATTCAGATCAAAATCCTAATTATAAAAGAATGATTATAAAATATAGTGCTATTGCAGATAGTTTTTCTAATATGGAAGGCACCTCCTTACAACGTACATACAAAGCCTATGATTGGAATGAAACTAAGATGCAAGAAAAAGCTGAACGCAAAGCTTTTAATAGAGAGTTGAGACTAATAGAAGCCAAAAATTCTTACTACAATTACAACTATGATTATGGATATCTGTTTTACAGCAACTATAGAAATTACAACTATCCCTTTTCTCCTTATAACTATTATCCATATTCTTATGGAAATTACGGCAATTATTATCGTAATAATTGGACACAGGCAATAGTTCCGCCTTTGATAGGTGCAGCTGTAGGCACTGCCGCCTCGGTAGGCATGTATCACTTATTAAGAAAATAACTATTGCATATAACTTAAATAACAAACAAATGAAAAATCAGTATTTTAAAATAATTTGTATAGTCAGTATAGGCATATTTTTATTTAGTAGTTGTGGGAGAACGGTTACGCGTATTTCTTCCGATACGGTAGTAGATTATAGCGGCAATTGGAATAATACCGATAGTAGACTAGTTTCTGAAAAAATGATTCAAACCATGATGAACGCTCCTTGGGTACAAGTATTT
This sequence comes from Chitinophagaceae bacterium, assembly GCA_051647125.1. Lineage (GTDB taxonomy): Bacteria > Bacteroidota > Bacteroidia > Chitinophagales > Chitinophagaceae > JBOFDP01. The sequence continues at coordinate 11,307 of JBOFDP010000103.1, forward strand.
ACTCAAGTAAAGCATAAAAAACCTACTATTATCGTAGGCTTTGTAGTTAATAAAACACATAACCATATAGATGCAGAAACTTTCTTACAAGATTTGGAAACTGCTATTGTAAATAGTGGCACTATACGATTGGTACAAGGAGGAGAGCAACGCAAAGCCTTACGTGCAGAACGAGCTGACCAACAAGATAATGCCTCTTTAAGTACTATGAAAAGATTTGGATTAGAACATGGAGCTGACTTTATGCTTCAAGGTGTGATGACCTCTACAGTAGATGCTTTTAAAAAAAATAAAGTAGTACAATACCAAGTTTCTTTACAACTTTCTAATTTAGAAACTAATGAAATTGTATGGATGAGTACTGAAAAAATTACTAAGACAGTAAAAAATTAAAGTAGTATAAAATTTTTTTTATGCATATCAAAAATTACAAAGTATATGGTATATTATACTTTGTAATTTTTTTTATATCTTGTGGGATTACCTATAGAGATAGAACTGCTGATATATATAGAGCTATAGAAAAAAAGCATTTTAACCATGCAATGGTACTGATTTCAAAAAATAGCTTATTGAATGCCAAAAGAAACAAGTTATTGTTTGATATGGAAAAAGGAAGTATTAACTTTTTCTTACATAAATATGATAGTAGCAATCTCTTTTGGAATAATGCCGATGAACTCGCTAGTATTTATGGTAAAACCATGGAGAGTACTCTTAAAGGATATACTATAAATCCTATGCAAGAAACCTACAAAGGAGAAGACTTTGAAAAAATGTTGTTACATTACTATAAAGCTCAAAATTATTTTACATTAGGATTAAACAATGATGCCCTCATTGAAGCTAGAAGAATAACACTTACAGAAAATCAAATTAAAGATAAAACTAATAGTAAAGATAATAAATATTATACCGATGTATTTTCCTTATTTTTTCAAGGATTGTTATATGAAAGTTCCAATATGGTAAACGATGCTTTTATTTCTTATCGCAATGCCATGGAAGCTATTATCAAAAGACCTAATCATACATGGTATGGTACAAAATTAAGCCCTTATATGTTAAAATCTTTCTATAATGCTGCCAACTATATGGGATTTCAAAATGATATACAATGGTGGAATAAACAACTTAATATTTCAGAGGAGAAATCTCAACAACTCATAGAACCTTTCCCTGAAAATGAACTTTTTTTATTTGTAGAAAACGGATTTGTGCCCTATAAAGGAGAACAAAAAATATTTTTAAACCTAACAGGAATTGATGGTACTAATGCCATTACTTTTGCAACAGATAATGGAGCTTTATCTATTCCTTTTTTTATCCCAAAAGGATATCAAACATCAGATTTTCTTACCTTTCAATCTATTTACATAGCATTACCTAAATATATTGTACTTCCTCTACATTACACACAAATACGTTTAATAGATAGTACAAATCAAACTATTCCTCTTTCAATGGCAATGGACTTAAACGTTTTAACAATAGAAACCTTAAAAGAAAGACGTGCTACAGACATCGCCCAAACACTCACACGCGTGCTACTCAAGAAGGTTATACAAATAGCGGCTACTAAAAGTATACAATCCAGTCAATATGGCAATGCTGCCAGTATTGCTTCCTTAGTAAATGTAGGGTTAGATTTGGTGGCTATAGCTAGTGAAAAAGCTGATACCAGAAATTGGCAATCTTTACCAGCACAAATTTATTTTGCTCGCATACCTTTACAAGAAGGAAAAAATACCTTTACCTTAAAGCTACATAACCTTCATTCAAAAATAGAAAAAATAATTTCTTTTAATATACAATCCAACAATGAAGGGAAAATATTTAAACATATCCGAGTGTGGTAGTATTTCTTAAAAAGAATGAACTTTTCCTAAAAGTAATATCAGCTGAGTAACGGGTAAAAAAATATAGCAAGCAAACATTACCTTGCGTGCATTTTTAACATTAGGGGAAATTAATAATAGAAAACAACGTATAATCAATAATATGGATACAAAAAATATAGGAATCAATGTCCAACCATAAACCATACCTATCCAAAAACACAATACGCAACAAGGAAATAACAAAAGTGAAAAAATAAATGTATAAATTGCTGTTTGTTGAGTAGGTCCAGTAGATGAGGGTAAAAGCTTATAGCCTGCTTTTTGATAATCTTCATTCACCACCCAAGCTATTGACCAAAAATGCGGAAATTGCCAAATAAATTGTATTACAAATAATAGCCATCCTCCTAATAAAAATATATCATCAGTAGCAGCACACCACCCTATAAGACAAGGTAGTGCTCCGGGAAAAGCGCCAATAAATACAGCAATAGAATTGATTTTTTTAATTGGGGTATATACAAATGCATAAAGCAATAATCCGAATAAACCAAGAAAAGCAGCAAGAAAATTAAAATAACTCAGTAAACCTATCCCTACAATAGAGGTAATCCAAGCAACAAGATAAGCTTCTTTCTTACTTATTTGCTTTAAGACCAAGGGTCGATTTTTGGTTCGCATCATTAATTTATCTGTATCTACTTCTATAATTTGATTAATGGCATTAGCCCCACCTGCTAATAACACGCCAGCAATAAACAAAACCACTATACTCCACCAGTCAAATCCTTGATGAGGTGCCATAAGAAAAGATAGCACACAAGAAAAACTGACCATAAAACTCAAATTAAATTTTATAAGCAACCCATAATATTTCAGCTTCTTGTGTAACATACTATTCTGCAAATATATGAATATACAAAAATAATGAAAAGAAATACTATCTATATGCACCAAAATTATTACTATAGGTACAATAAAATAGGTTTAAATAAGTCAATACATTTATTTTTGTAAAAGTTCCATATTAAATATTTTATATGAAAAAAGAAATATACGAAGCCAACGAGTTGGGGGCTTTATTATTAGATGTAGGTACAGCATTGCTAAATTCAGGAGCAAGCTGTGCACGTATATTGGTAACTATAAATCGTATAGCTACAACTTATAATTATGCCGTTCATACTTCTATTACTCCTAAAACTATCTCTCTTAGTTTGCATAATGAAGATGATACCATTGTATTATTTAATGGTCTTCGTAGTATTATAGCACAAGGGGTAAATTTTATGACAATAGCCAGTATTAGCCAACTAAGCTGGAAAGCTATTGAACAAAATTTGACGATACAAGAAGTAAAAGAAAAACTACAAAAAATACTATTAACACCCCATTATCCACGATATATAGTTTTATTTTTTGTAAGTCTTGCGGGGTCCTCTTTTTGTTATACTTTTAATGGAAACATTCAAGCTATGATTATTACCTTTTGTGCCACTTTTGTAGGATTATTCGTAAGGCAAGAAGCTGCCAAACATAAATTTAATCCGTATATATGTGTTTTCTTAGGGGCATTTGCTGCCTCTCTTTTTTCTGGTGCTTTTATAGACACTGGAAAGAATATTTATGAAGAACATGCATTTGCCACATCTGTGTTATTTTTGATACCTGGAGTGCCACTTATCAACTGTATTACTGATTTAATTGATGGTAATATTTTGAATGGTATAGTAAGGGGTGTTAATGCCCTTATGTTTGCATTTGCAATAGCTTTAGGTTTACTAAGTGCTATATTAATTTATAATTTATAAAAAAAGAAAATTTATGGATTGGATACTTATTGTAAGTAAAGCTTTTTGGTGTGGATTGGGAGCTATTGGATTTGGGATTTTATTTAATGTACCTCAGCGGGCTATTGTGGTATTATGGATAGGAGGAGCCTTGGGAGGGTTATTAAAATTTGGCTTATTGGGAGCAGAAATGAGTGTGATATTCTCTTCTTTCGTAGGTGCCTCAGCTGTTGGTATTTTAAGTATCCCTATGGCTCATTATAGACATGTGCCTCCAATGATTTTTTCTATACCTTCAGTAATACCCCTCATACCAGGAGTTTTTGCTTATCGTACTATTTTAGGACTTATAAAACTTAGTGAACATATTGGTCCCGATTATTCTACTATACTTGCTGAAACTGTTAATAATGGTGTCATTACTTTATTTATTATCATATCTCTATCCGTAGGCGTAGCTGTACCTATTCACATTATGCGTAAAGAAACAGCCAAAAATATGAGATTAACAAAAAGAAAATAAGTGTACAATCTTTTAGTTGTCAAATATCGTTTGATAAAATAATAAAGTAGCCTATTTATAAATTGAGTAAAGAAACTACTTTTAGGAATATACCTCTTATCAACTGTTTTAAATGCTACTTGTACATCTTGGATTTGAATAAATACATTTTCTCTACCTTTTTCTTTCTTCTCTATTTTATGTGTATTTTTTTGATGAATTTGCCAATGATAATAATACCCTTAGAAATTTGTGCAAATACAGAACCCTTTAGAAGTGCTTTAATTTGGAAAATAACATCTTCATTATTTTATTATCTGGGAAAAAAATAGGTTCTCCTTCAACTATTAATTCCCTTTTATAAATAGCAGACCATACAAACACAGGATAATTATAGTTATTAGCCTTCTTAAAATCATTATACCTATCAAATTAGCTATCATGCCATTTTTAAAATTCATCATTAGAATATCCTTTGGGGTATTTATCTATTTTAGTTTTCTTTTTATATGTAAATTCTATTTTTACATCAGAATAAACAATATCTGCATCCATTTTTTTTGCTTTATTATACAAAACTTCATACATATTGAGTTCTCTATAATCGTCATGATCACTAAAACCAATATATTCTCCTTTCGCTATTTTTAGTCCTTCATTACGAGAATTTCCAATATTCAAATTCTCTTTATTATATAATAAAACAATACGATTATCTTTCTGGGCATATTCTTACACAATTTTATCACTTCCATCAGTACCACAATCAAGCACAACACTAATTTCTATCTCTTTTAGGGTTTGATAAATAAGCGTGTCTAAACATTTATATAGTAATTATCCAGCATTGTAAATGGGTACAATAATTGAAACTTTAGGTATGATATTTGTCATATTTTTTCTAATCCATTTTTACAAAAAAAATTTCCTATTTGTTGTTTTTGATACATGTGATTTCTGTTTTTGATTTGTTCTTCGCTATAAGGATCATGTATTAATTTATGATATAAATGATAAACAATAGTATAATTTGAAATGGCTTGAATAGATACTCCTTTTTTTTCTAATCTCCATTGCAAGTCAGAATCCTCCCCTACAGCAGGTATCATATAATCCTCATCAAAACCATTTACTTCCAGTAAATCTTTTTTTGTCCCTCCCATATTGCAACCTACAATACCTCGTTTTTTTATAGAAGTTCTTCTAGGATAAAATGGAATATACAAACCATATTTCAAATGGGTACATCTATATAACAATAAATATAACCATTTTAGTAATTGGAGATTTTTTGTTGTTTTAAGTTGCTGAGAAATTTTCTCTGTAAGCATGATTCTACGACCAGAAAAAAATATATTTTGCTGTATATATCTATTATACATCTTTAAAAAATGTTTATGTGGAATACAATCTCCATCAAGAAAAACAGTCTTTTCTCCTTTTGAAATTCTTAAGGCTTCATTCAATATTCTACATTTTCTAAAACCTTTATCTTCTTGAGAGACATGCTGAATAGGAAAGAAATATTTTTTTCTTGCTTCTTCTAAAAAAGCAATTGTATTAGAAGAGTAATTATCTTCTGCGATAATTACCTCAAAATCTTTAAAACTTTGTCTTTCAAGTCCTAATAAAATTAATTCTAAATTATCTAATTTTTTATATATAGATATTATTACTGAAACCATCATACATTCTTTGACAATATGTCCTTATACAAATTTATATATTCTTGAATACAACGATTCCAGTTATATCTCAAAGTATAGTTTTTTAGCTGTTTCAGGTAATCTGGGTTATCATTATATATTTGCATACCTTCATTAAAAACACGTGCCATATATTGAGGTTCAAAATTTTTCCAATAAAAAGCTAAGTTGCCACAAATTTCAGGAATGCTTGTTTTATTAGACACAAAAACAGGTTTACCATAGCTCATAGCTTCTATAGGAGGTGCACCAAAACCTTCTGCTAAAGAAGGAAAAACAAAAGCAGTACAATGTTTATAAAAATACGATTTTTCCTCCTCAGAAATAGATCCTATTATAAATACTCTATCTTCTAAACCATATTTAATAATTTTCTCTCTTATCCGAGAATAGTAATCATGGTGAATAATATGACCTGCAACTATCAATTTATATGGTGGTAAGCAATTCATTAATCCTATTAATGAAATAATATTTTTTTTCCACATTACTGTTGATACAATAAATAAAAATGGATCATCTTTCACCTTTTCAAAAATAGGATGAGCTATAGAGTGGCTATGATGTTGTATATTAACAGCATTTATAATAACAGAAATAGGAGATAAAATTTGGAGATGTTTGTATGCATCCCTTTTTGCATACTGAGATATGAAAACAATATGATCTAATCCTTTTAAATTATTTTGATACTTTTGCTTATAAAATTCTTTTTTGTTACCAGTTTTTTCATATAAAAAATTCAAATCATGAACCGTACTAATGTATTTTGTATGAAGATTTTTTACACGAATATAAGGGCTATTTTGAGACAAAGCATGAATAATATGAAAAGGTTTTTTCAACCATAATATATATCTGAGAAACCATGAAATAGGTAAGTATTTAACCGCATTACTTTTATAAGCATGGTTTTTGGGTAAGAGAAAAGTAATATTCCACTGACTATCTTTTGATAACTGTTCTATAATATGTTTTCCAAATTGGTATGAAAATTCCCATAATCCACAATATACGCCTCGAAGTTTTGAAAGGTCTATCAGTATTCTATATTTTTGTCTATTTAATACATTCTCATATAACAAGTTTATACGTTCTATAAATTTATCGTAAGATAAATCTTCCCAAAATTTTCGGTATGCCTTTTTTCCTATTATTTCACATAATTGTTTATTATTACACAACTGTTCTATATACATAGCCAGTTGTTTTGGGTTATTCGGCTCTATCAATATGCCGTGTTCTTTATGTATAATATATTCTTTCTGCGCTCCGTTGTTTGTTGTAATCACAGGTTTAGCTGCCTTCATAAATTCTATCATAGCAATTCCAAAAGACTCTTTCCAAATAGAAGGCAATATGGCAATATCTATATCTTCAATAAATCTTACTATATTATTGCAAAAACCTATTAATGTTATTTTACTAGACAAATCAAATTGCTCTATTTTATCTTTGATTTTTTTCTTATATGCTATTTTACCTTCCCCTGCAATAAAAAGATGTATCGGCAAATTAGCTGGTAACAATAGAATAGATTCTATCAAAACCTCAATACCCTTTTCTTGAGATAACCTACCAGAAAAACCCAATAAAACAGTTTCTTGAGATAATTGATATTTTTCTCGCAAATTTAGTTTGTTAAAAGGTTGATTTTTATCTGTAAATGAACTATTATAAATTACATCTATCTTATGAATATCTACATTAGGATTAGTAGAGAAAAACTCTTTTTTTGCCAATTCACTTACAAATACTATTCTATCAATATGTCGGTACAACCAAATATATAATCGTTTCGTTTTTGCGGGAGTAACCAAATGTCTAGTAAGAATAATTTTTATATTTGTTTGCCATAATAATTTTACAAAAATACATAGAAAAGCATGGTTAAATTTATGAACATGTATAATATGTATATTTTTTTTTCTAACAAAAAACATAATCCGAATTACAGTAACTATGTCAAAATATCCCAATAATCCCCAAAAATAAATCGGCAACCCTATTGCATTTAATTTTTGTTGAATAATAGAACTTCTTTGAGATGCAAAAAATACTTTATCTCCTTGCTTTATTAATGCTCTTCCTAAATCAAAAACATATTGTTCTCCTCCACCCCAACTACGAGAAGCAAATATTTGTAAAATACGACGTTTACTCATGGATTAAATATAAGTTTGAATGCTCTATTTTTACTAATTTTTGAGATAAAAATGTAATAAAAAATAAAAAGAATAATAGCAATATAGCAGGCTTATACCTCGTTTCACAATAGGTATCTTCTATTCCAACAATAGTAAAAAAAATAAGAACAGAAAATACAAAATAAGAATATTGATGAAATCTTATCATTTTTATAAGAGGGTATATAATTAAGAATAAAAATAATAGCAATAATAAAAATCCCCCTTTCAGCCAATAGGCTATATATGTATTATGAGCTAGATATCCAAATTCTACATAATCCTGATGTCCTGCCTCAACAAAATATTGATGTAATATTTGATTGGCATAAAGGGGATTATTCCCCAATAACCAAAATTCTTTACTATGAGAAAAAACAATTTGCCAAATTCTTAAACGAGTAGAAGCAGAGCCTTCATCTGCTCCTTGCTTCATAAACGCATTAGTTTCGGTAGTGATTTCATAAAATCTATTCGTTATTGTATCGGGTAAATTTAATATCACACACAACAATACCAATACAATCAATAACGAATAGATGATTTTATATACCCTTTTTTGATATTTCAAAAACAAAAGTATTAATGGTACTCCTCCAATCAAAACACCAATAATAGAACCTCTATTTATTGTAAGTAATAAAAAAAGAATATTCAATAAGAATAGTATAATCAATACAATTCTATATCTACTCTTAGGTACTATCAAAAGATACAAGGATATTAAAGAAGCAATACCAAAATATAACGAATAATCTTTGACAAAAATACTTTTTCCAAAAACAACTTGCCCTAAGGTAAAACGTTGTTGTGATACTATGTTTAATATATCTATGGGATGAAACAAAAAGGATTTAAAGCCATAGATATAAAACAACACAAAAATTCCGTTAATAACAACGCTT
>JBOFDP010000104.1:0-2437 GCA_051647125.1 Chitinophagaceae bacterium
GGTTGGTATAAACGAATACGTTCTATAATCTTAAATAGATTAGAAGAATTATGTTCAAAAAAACCATCTTCAAGTTTTAAGTTTTCTCGTATTTCCGCACCTATAATTGTAGAAGCATTGAGGGCTTCTTTATGCCGTATCTCTGCATTTCCTCTAGAACCTAACTCGCCTTCAGTAAAATCTATAAGTCCTATTTTTTTATTTCTATCTTTTTCTATCATTAACGTCCCAGAGCAAGCTAATTCAATATCATCTGGATGTGCTCCAAAAGCTAAAATATGTAGTTTCATAGATACAAATTTAATTTTAATTATAAAGAATTGAAGACTTATTTTTATAATTTTAAAATATTTTGAGATGAATGTTGGTATATTTTTTAAAATCGAATAATTATAATTTGTAAATTCATGCCCACCCTTATATATTTGCAACCCTTTATAGTATATTTTTTATGACAAGATTTTTTTTTTATATAACCTTATGGCTATCAGGTTATGTGTTTTCTCAAGATAGTACATTTTCAATAAAGGATAGCCATTTTTCTAAAATTGTTCATAAAAATAAAGAAAAAAAATTACTTCAAAAGATAGGATTTGGATATTATGTAGAATTTCATCAATTTTTAGATAATCGAGAATATAAATACGGATATGAACTTTCCCAAACTATGCTTGGAGGAAGGTTAAATGCTATGCTTGGAGCTAAAATTGACTCTACACAAGGCTTTTTTGCAGGTATTAATTACCTTTATGAGTATGGAGATAGAATAGATGGAAATATGCCTCAGGTAAATTTATTTTATTATTTTCAAATCTCTAAGTTTACGGCTATTCTTGGTTCTTTTCCTAGAAGAGGACTCTTAAACTATCCATTAGCCATTTTAACAGATACTTTAGATAATTATCGCCCTAATATAGAGGGAGGTTTTTTTGAAATTCGTGGAAAATGGGGATTTCAAAATATATGGGTTGATTGGACTGGACGGCAAAGAGCCAATATTAGAGAATCCTTTTTTGCAGGTTTTTCAGGTAGGGTAAATATCTTGAAAAAAGATAAACTTTTTTTAGACCATTACTTTTCTATGTTTCATAATGCTGGCAATGCTATGTCAATAAAAACTGTTGATGACAATGGAGGGTATAGTGTATTATTGGGTACTGATTTGACAGAATTTACCCCCCCCCTTTCATTGTTTAATTTTCGTGTAGGAATTTTGGGCTCTTATGATAGACAGCGCTCATTGACTGATAAAATTAGCTTGCAATCTGGTGGATTTGCCCAATTAAATATTCATTACAAATGGATAGGTTTAGAATCTTCTTACTATTTAGGTCAAAAGCTTATTACCTTCTATGGAGATAAATTATATGGCAGTGGTAATTATGCTCGTATTAATATAGTTGGGATGCCTTTTGCGACACTTTCTAATAAGTATGTGGATGCTCGCATAGTATGGGGAATACAATTTGTAGATGGGAAATTTCAAAATAATCAAATGCTTACTTTGGTTGTTCATGTAGGAGAGTTATATAAAACCTATAGAAACCCTTTTCTTAAGTAAAAGAATTGAGCTGAGTAGATTGCCATTTTCTTAAATATTCATGTAAGGTAACTTTTAACTCATTGATATAGTCCTGTGTACTTGCCGATAAAATAATGCAAGATTGTTGCGTTTGATATTCCCATTTTTGTTGTAATTCATTCATAATATCTTCAATGACTGTTTCTGAGAGAAGGGGATCTATCTGATTTTTTATAAAAAGATCTCTTTTATTTAATACATTAATAGTAGGAACATTGTCAATTCCTAAATCCTGCAATGTTTTTTGTACTACTATATATTGTTCTTCACAATTGGGGTGGGCAATATCCATAACATGTATTAAAATATCGGCTTTTCTTACTTCTTCTAAGGTACTTTTAAAGCTTTCGATCAAATGATGAGGTAATTTACGAATAAAACCTACGGTATCACTTACAAGAAAATTAATACCGTCTAAATAAATACGTCTTGTAGTGGTATCTAATGTTACAAAGAGTTTATTCTCAGAGAGTAGTTTTTCTTTACTTAAGATATTCATTATGGCACTTTTCCCTGCATTAGTATATCCTACTAAAGCTATATTTGGAAGCTGTTTTCGTAGTTTACGTTGAGTTTTTGCTTGCTGTTCTATTTTTTGTAACTTTTGGGTAAGAAAAGAAATCTTTTCTTTTACAATACGCCTATCTGTTTCTAGTTCTGTTTCTCCTGGTCCCCGAGTACCTATTCCGCCACCTTGTCGCTCTAGATGTTTCCAAAAACCTTTTAACCTAGGCAGAAGATATTTATATTGTGCAAGTTCTACTTGAGTTCTTGACTGTGCTGTTTTGGCATGATTAGCAAAAATATCAAGTATAATAGAACTTCTATCTATAACTTTTATCTTTAAAATTTCTT
>JBOFDP010000105.1:0-3278 GCA_051647125.1 Chitinophagaceae bacterium
AAGAGTGATAGTAGGTGGTCAGATAAAAAAACGAGGAGCAGAGATATATACAGGGTGGCCATACTAAGAAAAGTATTAAAATAAAAATACCATAAAAATAGTAGCCGTAATATTTTTATTACGGCTACTATAAATAATAGGAGTAAAAAATGGATAAAAATGTGGAAATTAATAATACATCTAAGACAGACACAGAAGTCGGATTGACAATCACAAGTGTTGTTATATTAATTGGATTTATTATCTTTATGATATTTAATTCAAAAGGTACCATTGCGGTAATTAATAATTTTTTTTGGGAGATGATCTCCATACTTGGTCCTTTTTTACAACTATTTCATTTACTGATTCTTATTGCCGCTCTTTATCTGGCTTTTAGTAAATATGGTAGGGTTAGATTGGGAGATTGTAAGCCCGAATATAGTACTCCTAGTTATATATGTATGATGTTATTAGCATCTATTGCTTCTGCAGCAATTTATTGGTCATTTACAGAATGGGCAGCATACTATGAAACACCGGGGTTAGGAATAGAACCTAGAAGCTTATTAGCTTTGGAATCTTCATTGAGTTATCAATTTTTTCATTGGGGATTAACATTCCAAGCACTTTATACGGTTATGGGTGTTGCGATAGCTTATGGAGTGTATGTGAAAAATGTTCCTTCTTTTCAAACTAGTGCTGTTTGTAGTGCAATGATAGGAGAAAAGGTAAAAGGTAAGTCTATACTTGGTAAAATAATTGATTTTTGTGTGATTTTTGGTATTTTAGGTGGATTAAGTTCTACATTAGGATTAGCAGTGCCTTTAGCTTCAGGGGGATTAAATAGGTTATTTGGATTAGAAGCTACCCCAATAATTCAGATTGGAATAATTGTTATTATAGCATTGGTATATACTTTTACATCCTATTTAGGAACTAAAAAAGGGATGAAAGTTCTAACAGATACAACCTCTATTTTATGTATTTTCTTTTTGTTGTATGTATTGTTTACAGGACCGACAACCTTTATTTTGAAAAATATTGTAAATACTTTAGGAATTATGATTCAAAATATACCGAGAATGATTTTATTTACAGATCCTATTGAAAATGGAGGTTTTCCTGAAAGTTGGACTATTTATTTTCAAGCCTTTTATCTTAATTACGTTGCAATGATGGCTATCTTTATTGCCAAAGTTTCTAAAGGACGAACTATTAGAGAAGTTGCTTGGGCAACGATGTTGGGAGTATCTATTGGCGGATGGTTCTTATTTGGTGTTAATGGGAGTTTTTCTATAAAAGCATATATTGATAAAACTGTAGATGTTGTTGGATTAGTCAATAGTGGAGTGGGAGAAGTTGCTATCTATGATATTCTAGCAATTCTTCCTTTAGGTACCACTTTTATTCCTATTATTGTGCTTTTATTAATTGTAGGGTTTGTTGCTCCGTCATTAGATTCGGCATCGTTAGCATTAGCAGAAACGACAACAAAAAAAGGAACTCCTAGAATGTCTGTAAGAATTTTTTGGTGTATTTTACTAGCGATAATACCTATGACGATTATTTTGACTAAATCAGGTTTTGATGCTATTAAGCAAGTATCAGTCATTATTTCTATTCCTTTTGCTGGGATTGTGATTGGTATGGCAATAGGATTATTTAAATGGTTAAGACAAGATGAGTTATCAGGATTACATAAGAGAAATATTGAATTACAAGAAAAAGAACAAAAAGAAGAATACCAATAATGTTATTTCTTATTAGATTAATATTTCTTTATAGTTTTTTATCAAAAATTATGTCTTCTCTTATGGTACAAGAGTCTTAGGACTTTTGGTTGGTTGTTAATGTTATTATTAAGTTTTTATTCATAATATTACTCTTTGTATTTTTATAGTCTTCTACTAAATAGTTTATTGTACATAGCTTATTTTTATGATGATTATAAAATATCAACTTTAATCTAAGAATCTAGCAATACTAGTATTGGATTTAACTGGTATTTTTGGTAGTTATAGGTATATCTCTAAAAGAATGTTAATTTCTATATTATTTTTGGGTTATTGGAACGGTATTTATTTTTATCTGAAAAAGTACTTAGGTAGATGTATTAGTGTTCTAAAGATATAGAGATCTTTAAAGATTTTTCTACAACAATCAAAAATAATTCTTTGCTCATAATTTGAGATAACAGTACTCTATAAATATTCTTATTTATCAAAATTCTTTCAATTTAAAGAGTGAAATTCTCAAAAAAAAGTTTGTAAGAGCCTGTTATAAAAAGAAATGGAAGTTTAATGTCTTGTGTACTACGTTTTTAATTTACTGTGATTCAAAATATAGACATAGGTATAAGCTGCGGAAAATATATCTTGAGGATCTTTTGTTCCGAGTGAAATAAAAATATTTTTCCTGTCTTTTCTTTAAGATACCATTATTTCTAAAATATATTTCTATAGGATACTCAAAAATATATTGAATTTTTGGTATATTTTATGGAAATGAATTATTTACAAATCATATGTAATTCCTATCTATGATAATCCACAAAAAACAAGTCCTGATATTTTAAGGACTGTTAGTCTTTTAAATAGAGATCTCGACATATAGTTATGAGCGATCTATCCAAGAAGCATAAATTTTCTGTATTTAATGTATACATCCTAGATAACAGCGAAAAATATAGGGATTTCGTCGTTTTTGAAAGCGTAGAAATTACTGGTATGCTGCATGGAGTGTGCAGACCGTAAGGTCAAAAATCAGAACGGATATTTATATAGTGGATTTATATTATTACAATGAAGGAATCTAAATCAACAATAAAAGCTTGTGTTAATATATATTAGATCTATAGAGGAGTATGGTAGCTATTATTTTATTGATTTATTCTTTTAAAAAAGATATAATATAAAAAGTTTGATTATTGAAATTTTATATAAAGGGGTTTGATATGAGAAAATTTTTGATACTATCATTGCTGATGGTTTTAAATTCGTGTGGAGGTCAAGCTAAAGAAAATTCTCTAGTTGGTTCTGCTTATTTAGATGTAAATAAATCCAATCCCGCACTTACAAGAGCAGGTGATAAAGATACTCTTATTGTAGGAAGTGAGGAGATGTCTGGGAACTTTTTGCCTGTCTACTATATTACTTCTTATGATGTTCAAGTTACTTCTTTAGTGTTTGAATCTCTTCTTGAGATCGATGCTCAAGGTAATTTTATTCCGTTATTAGCAGAAGAAATGCCAACAATTTCTACAGACGGTAAGAGTTATACTGTCAAACTGAAAAAAG
>JBOFDP010000106.1:0-5707 GCA_051647125.1 Chitinophagaceae bacterium
AGCTGTGCGTACAGAAGCTATTAAGAGTTTGGGACGTTTAAAAGCAGGACAGAGAATTTTAGAATACAAAGCAACAAACGATCCGGAAGCTATTGTCCGAAGAGAAGCCAAAAACGCCCTTAAAAATTTTGAACCAACCGAAGAAGAAGCCATAATGCAAAATGATATGGAAAACCAAAATTAATCAAATTTTTCTAGTACCAAGTTTCCTAAAATAGATTACCATAAGAGAAGTCAGCCATGACTACAGTTGTGGATCAATTTTTATTTCCCAGTTATCAACGTGAGTATGTATGGTGTTATGAGGAAATTAAAAATTTATATGAAGACCTATTAAAAAATGTTAATACACCGAATATAGAGCATTTTTTAGGAACTATTGTACTGTCTCTATCCCAAAACACACCTTATATTATTGATGGTCAACAAAGAATAACAACTGTATTTATGCATTGGCTGAACGTTCTTCAAACTCAAAATATCCTCTTTTATATTCCAGTGATTGCTGTCTCAAGCTTCCCGTTTATGATAGTAATAAAAATTTTTCTCACAATTATTAAACCAACAAAAACCTACCCCAGAAACTATGAACCAAGATAACTTAGCAAGAGTATTCTCTGATATACAAAAAGAAACTAATACCCTATCGCCTGAACAAGTAGATTTATACCTAAGTATTTTAGAAAAAATGAATATTTTAATTTTTCGAGAAAATAATAACCTACAAGCTATTTGTATCTTTCAAAGAGTAAATAACAGTTGAAAGCCTTTAGTATTTCGTGGTTATTCAAATTAGATGCAATAGATACAGGTTTATTTAAAAATACTATTCAAATAAATATCTAAAATTAGAGCATTCTGATAAAGGAAAGCTCGATCTTTATTGAAGAGTACTCTAAATGTTTTTATTATATTACTACTAAAATACAATTTTCATTCTTACGATAAAAAAAAGAGTATAGATTATTTGTTTCTTTGACACTATTATACCTATTCCAAATCATTTGATATTCTATCCCAACATCAATTTGTTAAATCTGCAATGACTCAAAAGACACCTTAAAGAAACGTCCCCTATACAATGGAAGACTGTTTGATCGATTATATTGAGGATCTTCTCTCTTTCTTTAAAACAATAAAAAATGTTTATGATAGAAGTAAAAAAGAATTGGTAATAATTTTTAAAAATCTATAAAATCCAACCAAGGTGATTACTTGGTTGGATTTTCTTGCCAAATCTCCAACGCTTTAATAAATGAGATATCTATTTTATTCTTCTTAGTTTAAATAGTATTTTAATCTACAATAACAATCCTACAAGGTAATAATTAAGATTCCTTACTATCTATTCTCTTGACATATTTAAATTATTATAATAGAATAAACTGAGAAAAATTTTTAAGGAGAATAGTATGAAAGAGAATGTACGAAGAATTGCTATCATAGGTACAGGTCTAGTGGGTTCCACTTGTGCTTATGCTTTAGTAAATCAAGAAGTTTGTGATGAACTTTATTTGATTGATCTTAATTATAGCAAGGCTGAAGGTGAGGCTTGGGATATTTCACAAAGTAATGCATTTATGCCGAAAAGAACAAAAGTTATTGCTTCAGATTATTCTGTATGTAAAGATTTAGATATTATTATCTTTACAGCTAGTGGTCCTCCTCCTAAACAAGAGCAAACACGTCTAGATATGTTAGATACAGGAATTAATATTGCTGATGAAGTTGTTACTAAAGTAATGAAAAATGGATTCAATGGTATTTTTATCGTTGTATCAAATCCTGTCGATATTGTTACCTATTTTATCTATAAAAAAAGTGGACTTCCTAGTAATCAAGTGATAGGAACTGGAACATCTATCGATACAGCTCGTTTAAAATTCTTTTTATCAGATATTTGTGATAATATTGATTTTCGATCTATCGATGGTTTTTGTATTGGTGAACACGGAGATTCTCAGATAATAGTATGGAGTACCGTTCGTATTGGAGGTGTTCCTTACTTAAGTTTACGTAATTCTAATCCAGAATGTTATGCTCAAATAAATTTAGAAGAAATTCATACAAAAGTAATCCGTGCTGGTTGGGAAATTTATGATAGAAAAGGTACAACATACTATGGCATTGGAGCCGCAGTTGTAGATATTATTAAAGCAATATTCTATGATGAACGAAGAGTACTTCCTATTTCCGCATTTCTAGATAATACCTATGGAGAAAAAGATATTTATACGGGTGTTCCAGTAATATTAGGAAAAAAAGGTATTGAAAAAGTCATTGAACTAGAATTGACTATAGATGAGAAAGAAAAGTTTCAAGCTTCAAATAAAGTCATACGAGAATACATAGCAAAAATTAAAAAATAAGGACCGAATATGAACTCGTTAGATTATATTAAAGATAGGATTTTTAAAGGTTCAGCAGGGCTATCTCAAGGTATTTTTGTTATGTTAGGTATTGGTTTACTGTTAAAAAATATTGGAGTGATAATTGATTTTCAGCCATTAATAACAATAGGTATCGTAACCGTTCAATTAGTAGCTCCGGCAATTGGTGCAGGAATTGCTTTTTCTTTAGGTTCTAATTTTTTAACAATTCTATCATCTATAGTAGCTGCAACTATCGGTGCCGCTGCTCTAACTATAACTCCGGAAGGTATCAAAATTGTAACAGGCGAGCCTGTAGGTGCAACTTTAGCTGCTATCGTAGCCACTTTCATTGGGAAAAAAATTTCTGGAAAAACTCCTCTTGATATGATGGTTATTCCTCTAACCTCTGTACTTATAGGAGGATTGTTCGGTTTATATATTTCTAAAATTACTACTCCTCTTTTGATAGAATTAGGGGGACTCATTACTCATGCAACTACTTTTAATGCAATTATTTCATCTATTGTGATCGCAATAGCTTGGGGAATTTTTGTGATGTCTCCTGCTTCATCAGTTATGCTTGCCTTAGCACTAAATCTTAACCCTATGGCTTCAGCTGCTGCACTTATTGGATGTACAGCACATTTTATAGGATTTACTATTATGTCTTATAAAAAAGCTTCTCCTGGAGCTCTTATGGCAATTTTCTTATGTACTCCTAAAGTACAGATGCCTAATGTTACAAAAAATCCTATGCTTCTTATTCCACCCAGTATAGCAGCAGCAATTACAGCTCCAATTGTAGTTAATATCTTCGGACTAACAACTAGCAAAGAAATCGCCGGTATGGGATTAAGTTCTTTTGTTGCTCCTCTAAACCTATTTATCGAAGGTGGGTTTCATACTTTAGGTATATTTTTACTAGGAGTAGGATTATGTGGTATTATTTCTTATATTATTTATATGATAATGAAAAAAATGGGAATCATATCCTCGTCCGATCTAGTAATGTAATTTTTAAAATATTACATTTATCTTTCAAATATAATCTATATTTTTACTATTAGTAGCGTAAAGTTTTTAATATAAAAATAATATAAGAATCACTATTTTTATTCTCGATACTTGCTTTTTTGGATTTTATGAACCAAGCTCAAAACTCTTATTGATTCTTATATTATCAGCTATATAGGTCGATTTGGGACAAATATAACACTAGAATTAATAAAGTACCGTAAGTATACTTACGGTACTTTATTAATTAGGATATTCAGAAGAATGATTATATCAAAAAATTATAAGGTCTACTTGACAAGAATATATAGTATGATATAATATAATTACTATAAAATTAATAACGAAATAGTGGTAAATTTTTTATCTTAATATAAGATTCAAACAATTATGTTAAATAATAGAAAAACTTTAAATAGACTATAATAATATAGATTACTGTAATTAAATCCAATCTTTATTATATACTTTCATAAGAGTAAGATTAATTATTAAATAATTATCAAAAAATAAAAATATAATATTAAGGAGTATTTATATGTTCACTAGAATATGTTTCATTTTTTTATTGGTTGTTTCTTGTACTCAAAAAACAACGGATATTGTTAGTTCAGCATCGGAGACAGAAACGGATGCAAAAACATCAGCTACTGTAGTACCACAAAATTTAGTATTTGTTTCTCAGCCAAAAGGGTTTACTGCTAATAATAAGAAAAAGGTTTTATTTGTATTAGGAGATCCAAGAGATTATAGTGTTTTATCCTATATGTCTTATAAAACCATAGAATACCTTGAACAGCAGGGTTTTGAAGTTGAACTAAGAGATCTATACAAAATGAATTGGAATCCTATTTTATCTGAAGAAGAATTTTATTACCAAAAAGACGGGGAAGGAACTATTCCAGAAGAACTTCTTGTTGAGCAACAGTTAGTTACGAAAGCAGATTATATTATTTTTTCTTACCCAAATTGGCATGACACTCCGATAGCTATCGTTAAAGGGTATATGGAACGGGTTTTTGCTTCAGGATTTGCTTATACTTCTACACCACAAGGACCAAAAGGGCTTCTTGAAGGAAAAGCTATCTTTACCATAATGAATGCTGGATTTTTAGGTGGTGGAAGAGGTGATATGGGAGATGGACGTGTTGATAAAAGAGCTTGGGATTCCTATATGGGTGCCTTTAAAGTATTGGATGATGATACCGCCCGATGGTGGGGAATGGAAAATCTCGGTCGTTTTGTCAATGATAGAAATCCACAAAATGAATCACCAACTTACGCTACAGAACTTCAAGATCTGCATACGGATCTTACGAATCATTTAAGAAAAACTTTTTTATAAATTAAAAAAATAACTCCTTCTTTATGAGAAGGAGTTATTTTTAGGAAATAATAGTAATAAACATAATATCAAAATCGGCGATAGTAGAGGTTTTATATATTTAATCGAAAAACTTTAGATGGAAAATAAAGTCTTTAAATAAGTAATATAATAAACTTATAGAACAATTTTTAAATTCTTTAGACAGTAATAAAGATAAAGAAATACACTTATTCCATCATCAAGTAAAGTGTTTAAATAAACTATAAATGAGAATAATATAATAGAGATTATTATATTAGAGAACGTATTAGTATTCTATATTGAGAATATTATCTAAAAAAATTAAGGACATTGGTATTAAAAACTCATTCTTTATAATTCTAGGTTTTTAAGAAATATCTACAAAATATGTTCTTGATAAAAATCAAATCTAGTGTATTGTAAATAATAAAAAAAATATTTGCTAAGTCTTTTTTATAATATTTGTCCTTTAATTTCTATATTTACCGACAACAGTTTAAAATCCCGACTTTTCTTTTTACTTGATAATATTTTTTAAGATAGCTTATAGTAATACTTATAATCGATTCATTGATCAAAAGAAATATAACAATACACTAAGAGAAATTAGATTAATAGTGAATATTCTTCGCTTTCAAGAATGATAATAGGCTCATCATTTTTTTCTAACGATATTGTTGGATTAGGGCATAAATATATTTCTTCTCCACGTTTAAATCCTAAAAAAGCCTTTTCTTCCATTACTAATTTACGAAAAGCTTCTGCACAAGTTAACCCTGGATATAACTTTAAAATAGAAAGTGATAAAATAACAATCTCTTTTCCTTCTTTATCAAGAAGTTGATGAAACACTTTAAGAAGTTCTGGATTTAATGATGTTTGTGCCATAAGCATACCTGTAAGTTTACCACTTACAATAAAATCTTTGAGTTTATTATCAGCGATGAGATCTCTGTTTTGTGTAGAATTTAGT
>JBOFDP010000107.1:0-15959 GCA_051647125.1 Chitinophagaceae bacterium
AATCAAGAAATTAGTAGAGTTATAGAATATGAAAAAAAGGAAATTGGAAAAAAGAAACAGCAGATATTTTACGTAAAGCAATGTAATAAATTTTTATATGGAAGAATCTAAAAGACAAAAGCAGGTAAGTTCTCAAATACAAAGGTATATGAGTGAAATTTTTCAGCAAAAAGGCTGGTCTATTTATGAAGGAGGAATTTGTACGATACAAAAAGTTTATGTTACTTCAGATTTATTGGAAGCTAGAATTTATTTGAGTTTATTCAAAATAAAGAACCAAACTTGTTTTATGGAAATGATAGAAAATTGTAGTTGGGAGGTAAAAAAAGAATTAGTAAAAAAAATAAAAAATCAATTACGTTTGATGCCTACATTAAAATTTTTTATAGATGATACAAATGAATATGTAGAACATATGGAGAATATTTTTAAACAAATTTATCGTTCATGATTTTTAAAATAGCCTGGAAATATTTTTGGTCAAAAAAATCAGTTAATATTATTCATGTAATGGTATGGATTAGTATTTTGGCTGTATCCATAAGTACGATGTCCTTGCTCTTATTACTTAATGTATTTAATGGATTTGAAAAAACAATACAAAAGCAATATAATGATTTTTATCCTCAATTAAAGTTACAACCTACTGACAAAAAATACATTGCTATTCCTGATAGTATAAGATATTTGCTTGCTCAGAATCCTTCTATTTCAAGATTGGGTTTTATCATAGAAGAAAGAGCTTTAATACAAAAAGGGGATTATAAATCATTAGTATGGATAGCTGGGGTAGATACTAATTTTAGTAAAATATTGCCCATTGAAAAGCATATTTATAATGACCGTCAATTTGTGTTAGGAGATATAGAACATCCCTCCTTATTATTAAATGAAAATATTAGTTATCAATTGCATTTATATAATAACGAATCAATGCAAGAATCATTAATTGTAAGAATGCCTAAATATAATGGAGGACTTAATCCCTCCTTAGAAAGTAATTTGAGTACAGACATTACTACTTTACAAGGGATTTTCGAAAATAATGATATTAGTGAAAAAGAACATCAACGTGTATATGCTCCGATTGATTTTATACAATCTATGCTTAATGTGGATAATCATACTTTTAGCTCCGTTATCATACAGTTGAAAGATTCTACTATGGTTAAAGGAGTAAAAAAATTACTTCAACAATTGTTAAAGAACCATCATATACTGGGAATGGAAGTGCTTACGATAGAAGAGCAAAACAAAGATTTTTATAATATTGTAAAACTAGAAAGAAAGATTATATTTTTTATACTGACTTTTATACTAATTATTGCTTCTTGTGGTATTATAGGTAGTATTAGAATGCTCATTATAGAAAAGCAAAAAGATACTATGATATTATTTGCCTTAGGAATTAGTAAAAGGTCAGTTTATAAAATTTTTATTATAGAAGGCTTCTTAATTGGGATTATTGGTTGTATTATTGGAATAGGCATATCTCTAATAATTTCTATCCTACAATTATATTCTCCATTTTTATATATGCCTTCAGAGAATGAGATGAAAATGCCTTATCCTATTGGGATTCGTATTCAAGACATCGTAAGCATTTTTATCCTTATTATGATAATTAATAGCATTGCTATTTGGATAGGATTAAAAAAGTTTAAAGTGAGTATATCCTTATTAAGAGAGCAATAGCAGGTTAAGAGATTTAAAATTAAATTTTAGGATTTCTTCCCATGATAAATTTTCCTGCTTTCCTGTATTAATATCTTTTATGATAAAACGATTTTCTTGTATTTCTTTTTCTCCAATAATAATAATGTATGGAATAAGTTTTTTCTGAGCATATTTAAATTGTTTTTCTAGCTTCTCCATTTTGTGATAAAGTTCACAACGAATATTTTTTTCACGTAGTATTTGCATTTTTTGAAAAGAAAAAGCACTTTCTTTTGTTCCCATATTAAAAAATAATACTTGAATAGTCATAACTATATTATTGGGGAAACGCTGCATACTTTCTATTACGTCATATATTCTATCTATTCCAAATGAGATCCCTACCCCTTTTATCTGAGGTATTCCAAAAAGAGAGGTAAGATTATCATACCTTCCACCACCACCTAAACTTCCAATTGATAGACCTTGGGCTTTTATTTCAAAAATACATCCTGTATAATAATCCAATCCTCTTGCCAAGGTTAAATCCAATATAATATGTTCAATATATGATTTTGGAAGATGAGAAAAAATATAGTTCAAATCTTCTGTACAATTTTCTATTAAAACAGAAGAGGTAAATAAGTTTTTTAGTTGAGATATTTTTTCTACAACATTGCCCTGTAGATGGAGATAATTTTTTACTAAATCTATCGTAGAGGTAGTAAAATTTAGTTTTTCTTGTAGTCCGAGATAAAAATTTTCTTCCCCTATTTTATCTAATTTATCAATCCAGATAATTAATTGTGTATCTGTTTCCATTAGTCCACAAGCTATATTAAGGGCTTTTAAAATTTGACGATGATTAATACAGATAGAAACAGGAATATTTAAACTTTGAAATACTTCTTTATAAATACAAAGCAACTCTACCTCATTGATTAAAGTACTAGTACCAATAATATCGGCATCGCATTGATAAAATTCTCTATATCTACCATGTTGAGGGCGATCAGCACGCCATACTGGTTGTATTTGGTAACGTTTATAAGGCAATGTTAATGTACCTTTATTTTTAGCAACAAAACGTGCTAAAGGAATAGTAAGATCATAGCGTAATGCTCTCTCTGTCAGTAGGGGCAAAGAAACTGATTGTTCAAGTATTTGTTCAAAAGACTCTAAAAGGTCTTTCTTTTTTTTACTTTCGTGCAACCCGTTATTAAGTATTTTAAAAATAAGCTTGTCGCCTTCTTGACCATATTTTCCCATCAAAGTTTCAAGATTCTCCATAGCTGGGGTTTCTAAGGGTTCAAAACCATAACGAAGAAAAATTTTTTTAATAGTATTGATGATATATTGTCTTTTATAAATGGTCAGTGAATCAAAATCACGAGTACCTTGTGGAATAGAAGGTTTCATTATTTAAGTTTAAAATCTATTAAATATTTTTAATCACAAATATAAGACAAATTACTTAGTCAAAAAATTCTATACGTACAGTTTTATAATAATCATTTAAATCAATAGAAAATTGGTGATTATTGATATTTATTTGTTCTTGAACAAAGCCATCTTTAGATAAGCTTTGCCCATTTATTCCAATTTCTAAAAAACCATTAGTATTAAAAAAAGCAACTAAATCTCCTCTTGGAACATCATTATAGTGTTTACTAATTGTATGAATTTGATATCTTTCTTTCAACACAATTTTTAAGTTTCGTTTTTGATATTCTAAAAACTCTTCTATATTAAGATTAATTACTAAATTGCCAAAATGGTCGATAAATATAATATGAGCAGTAAGGGTAGTGTTGTAGATATTTCCATTGCTATCAATTTTATTTTTTGGGATAGCACGAGGAAATTTTTTTTGTAAGAAAGAAAAATTTTCATTGGTGAAAGTTTCTATTGGATTTTGAGTTTCTAATTTTTTTGCTGCGCAGGCTATGGTATTAAATAGTACTTGTGTATGAATTATATTGTTAGGAGCTATTTCTAAAGGGAGTGCTTTAATATATAGAAACTCTTCTTTTTTCAAAAGCATAGATAATATTCCATTATTTGGAGCAATATAATATTGGTTTTTATATTGTGCAATAAGCAAAAAAGAATCTAAGTTGTGAAATAAATCTACCAATACTACATGAATAGAATTTTTAGGAAAATAGTATAGAGAACTTTTAAGATGGTATACTGCTTCAATATGCATTCCCAATGGAATATCATGCGTAATATCAATGATATTTACTTCTGGTAATCTATCAAGCAAGGTGCTTCTTAAAACTGCTAAAGCAGGATTTTGATTGCCCATATCAGAAGTTAATGTAATTTGCATTTTTTTATGTTAATTGGCTGTAAAGTTAATTCAAAATCTTTGATTTAGTACTTTCTAAGAAATATCCCTTATCTTCGTATTTTTTATATAAAAGGTTATGATTAACAAGGTATATTCTTTCTATAGAGGTTTTAAAATTTTATAGAGATGGATATACTTTCACAGATTATTTTAGAAGGGAATAGAAAAAAAGGTGGCTATGTGCAAATAAATTTTTTTAATTAAATACGTTATCATTAAGGAGAAATATAAATAAGATTGAGGAACATTATATGAAACATTATCTTAAGGTATTCAAATTTGGAGGTTCCTCTGTAGGTAGTGAACAAGGGGTAAAAAATATACACCAAATAAGTAGATAGCGAGTTGCAAAAAGGATCTCGTATTATATTGGTATGTTCCGCCTTGCATAGCATTACCAAGCGATTATTAGAAGTTGCAAATAAGGCAGAAAAGCAACAAAATTATTTATCTATATTAAAAGAAATTGAGCAATTGCATTATAAACTGATTGCTGAAATTTTACCCTTATCTTTTCAAAATTCAATATTAATTACCGTTAAAAATTATTTCAATGAATTAGAAGAGATTTTACATAGTGTACAGGTATTAGAGGAAATTTCTTTGAGTGTGCAAGATCATTTTTTTGCTTATGGAGAAAGACTTTCATCCGCTATTATTACTGAATTTCTTATTTATAAGGGGATTCAATCTATTTATGTTGATGCAAGAAAACTGATAGTTACTGATTCTAAATTTGGTAATGCTAATGTAAAAAATTTGCCTACCAAACATAATATAGAAGCATGGTAGAAAAATATAGGGAAACGAGAGGTAGCGATAGTAACAGGCTTTATTGCGAGTAATACAGAAGGAAAAACCACTACTTTAGGACGAGGAGGGTCTGATTATACGGCAGCTATTTTAGGCAACGCATTACAGTGTGATGAAATAGAAATTTGGACAAATGTAGATGGATTTCTTTCCGCTGATCCTCGTATCGTTAAAGATGCATATTCTTTAGAAGAACTTACTTATCAGGAGGCTATGGAATTATGTTATTTTGGAGCTAAAGTAGTATATCCTCCTACACTGATTCCTGCTGTGGCAGCAGAAATTCCCATGTGGGTAAAAAATACTTTTAATCCTAACCATATAGGTACTCGTATTTATAAAGAAAAAAGCAAAGATAGTGGAATCCCTATCAAAGGAATTTCTTCTATAAATGATGTATGCCTTGTAAATATAGAAGATAGTCGAATGGTAGGAATGAAAGGTTTGAGTGCTAGCTTATTTAGTGCATTAGGGCATGCTGAGGTAAATGTAATAATGATTACACAAGGGAGTTCAGAGCATAGTATTTCTTTAGTGGTATCTTCTCAAGATGTCCAAAAAACAGAAGATACTATTTATCAAGAATTTGATATAGAAATTCGTGATCAAAAAATAGAAAAACGACAATTAGAACATCAGTTAAGTATTATTGCTTTAGTGGGAGAGAAATTAAAAAATACACCTGGTATGAGTGGTAAGATGTTTAGTGCTTTGGGGAAAAGTGGTGTTAATATTAGGGCTATAGCACAAGGTTCTTCGGAAAGAAATATTTCTATAGTAATTTCTCGTCAGCATTTAGAAAAAGCTCTAAATATGCTACATGATACATTTTTTCTTTCGACTGTAAAAACTTTTCATATATTTTGTGCAGGCACAGGCAATATAGGTAAAGAACTATTGTTGCAATTGGAGAAAACAAAGCAATATCTTAGAGACCAATATCGTATTCAAATTAATATAATGGGGATTATTAATAGTCGTAAGATGATAATTCCAAAGAAAGAAACTATTGATTTTTCTTCATGGAAAGAGCAGCTTGCACAAGCCACTACTGCCAATATGAATGAATTTATACATCAGGCTATACAACTCCAATTACCCAATATGGTATTTGTAGACAATACGTCGAGCAAAGATGTAGTCGAGGTGTATGAAAAACTTTTTATGAATAATATCTCCGTGGTTACTTGCAATAAGATACGGAATTAAGCTTCATTAAAGCAATATAAATTATTTAAGGATTTGGTGAAAAAAATGGGTATTAGTTTTTATTATGAAACCAATGTAGGAGCAGGGTTACCTGTTATACAGACTTTAAAAGATTTGTGTATTAGGGGTGATAAAATTCTTAAAATAGAAGCTATCCTGTCTGGCACTATCTCTTATATTTTTAACCAGTATGAAGGTGATATTTCTTTTGCTGAAGTAGTGAAGCAAGCACAAGATTTGGGATATACCGAACCCGACCCGCGTGATGATTTGAATGGACTTGATTTCTCTCGCAAGATGCTTATCTTGGGTAGAGAAATAGGACTTCCCTTAGAAATGGAACATGTAGAGATAGATAATTTTTTACCTCAAAGTTGCCTTAATGCTCCTGATGTAAAAACATTTTATGAAGAACTGAAAAAACATGAAGATTATTTTTCTAAATTTAAACAACAGGCAAAGCAAGAAAATAAAAAACTTCGCTTAATAGGCACTTTGAACAATGAAAAAATATGCGTGGCTTTGCAAATGGTAGATGCTCAACATCCATTCTATAATCTTAGCGGTAGTGATAATATTATTTCATTTACTACGATGCGATACAAGACCAACCCATTGGTAGTGAAAGGACCTGGTGCAGATACTGCGGTAACTGCTGCGGGTGTATTTGCTGATCTTATAAAAGTAACTTCTTATTAGCCATAAATTATTGTACTTTTGTAAAATTAAATACGTGTACCAAAGAATACATTAACACGGTCAAACAACAAGAGATATTTAGACAAAGAATTTGGCATATTTTTTCTAGTAATACATGTTAAAATATCAATAATATGAAAAAAATAGGAACATTAGAGCTGAACACAATTCATCAAGGTGATTGTGTAGCATTACTTAAGAAAATTCCTGACAATACTGTGGATTTAATTTTTGCGGACCCTCCATATAATTTGCAACTCAATGGGGAGCTATATCGCCCAAATCAAACAAAAGTAGATGCTGTCAATGATAGATGGGACAAATTTGATTCAAAAGAAACATACGATAAATTTACAACAGCATGGATGCAAGAATGTCATAGAATTTTAAAATCAACAGGGAGTTTTTGGGTCATTGGAACATACCATAATATTTTTAGAGTTGGTACAATATTGCAAAACATAGGATTTTGGATGTTAAATGATGTGATTTGGGTAAAATCAAATCCCATGCCCAATTTTAAAGGAACGAGATTTAATAATGCTCACGAAACATTAATTTGGGCAACTAAATCAAAGACATCAAATTATACTTTTCATTATCATTCTATGAAAACTATGAACGATGATTTGCAAATGAGAAGTGATTGGTGGATACCGATTTGTCAAGGTGATGAAAGAATAAAAGTAAATGGAGTAAAAGCCCATTCCACACAAAAACCTGCAGAACTTTTGATGAGAATAATTTTATCAACTTCTAATTCTAATGATATTGTTTTAGACCCATTTTCTGGTAGTGGAACAACTGCGGCGGTAGCAAAGCGTTTAGGTAGAAACTTTATTGTTTTTGATAGAGAAAAGTTTTATGTACAAATTGCAAAGGATAGATTATATAAAATTA
The DNA here is from genome assembly GCA_051647125.1 of Chitinophagaceae bacterium. Lineage (GTDB taxonomy): Bacteria > Bacteroidota > Bacteroidia > Chitinophagales > Chitinophagaceae > JBOFDP01. The sequence goes on from JBOFDP010000107.1 coordinate 7,634, forward strand.
AACCTATTGATAAACAACTTTTGGAATATAAAATTGAAACCAAAAAACCCAAAGTTCCATTTGGGTGTTTAATATCAAAAGGATATATCAAAATTGGAGAATTTTTGTTTTCAAAAGATGATAAACATTCTGCACACGTGCTAGCGGATTCTTCAATTTCAAATTCGGATATTGTTGGTTCAATCCATAAAGTCAGTGCTACTATTCTTAATAAAACAAGTAATAATGGTTGGAATTTTTGGTATGTAAAAAGAGAAAACAAATTGATTAGTATTGACGAAATGAGATACGATTATCAAAGTAAATACTTGAGTGTCAATAAAAAAGAAAGTTTATTTAAAATTAAAAATAGTGTAAAGTTTGAACTACAAGAAAATTTTTAAAATATTGCAACAATGAAATATGATTTGTTTAAACAGATATTTAACAATATAATTTTTAAGCAATCAAAATCAGATTTATTAGAAAAAATTGCCAATTATCCAATGCGTTACATTGGTTTATTTCGTCCTACAAAACCTTTTACAATCGCACGAAATTCGTTTTGGTGATGCTTTTGAACACATTATTGAAGCATATTTAAAATTGAAAGGTGGTGAAATATTGCCAAAACAATTGATCGTAGATAAGAAAAAGGTGTTGAGTATAGACCAATTATTTAATTTAAAGAATACTATTTATTTTATTGAACAAAAAGTAAGAGACGACCACGATTCTACTAAAAAAAGAGGGCAAATTGATAATTTTGAAAAAAACTTAATCATATACTTAATCAATATCCTAATAAAAAATTATTGGAATAATGTATTTTATAGATGCTGATTCTGGTGGAAAAAACAAAAAATATTATACTGAAGAATTAGAAAAAATGAGTGTCTCTTATCACGCACAAATTAAAATATTTTATGGAAAGGCGTTATTTGCATATTTAGATTTTATAGATATTTGGACAGAAATATTAGCATATTTAGAAAAATGGAAAATAGAAATCCCGGATTTTCCTGAAATCAATTTTGATATAGACGCACAAGAAACTTTTAATGAAATTGTTCTTACTTTATTCCCACAGCAAAAAACATTGAGACTTTTACTAGAATATTTTTCTACAAAGCATGAAGCAATTTATCAAACACTTGCAAAGACACTCAAAGAAAAATTAATATGAGACTCAAATTAAATAACAAACATATTAAAACCTAAGTCTACATTTTTAAATGATAAAACAAATATGAATACGATTAAACAGCAAGTTCGTTCTCTTGCTCCAGCTACTATTGCCAATGTGGTATGCGGATATGATGTGTTGGGATTTGCTGCCAAACCCTGCGATGAAGTAGTGATAACTGCCGATGACAAGGAACGCGTGCGTTTGGAAAAAATAGAAGGTGATGATGGTTTACTACCTCTTGACTCCAAGAAAAATGTAGCCTCTTTTGCTGTGCAAAGCTATCTTGATAAAATAGGAAGCACGCAGGGAGTGAATATGGTTTTGTATAAAAAAATGCCTCTTAATAGTGGTATGGGTTCTAGTGCTTCAAGCATCGTAGCGGCATTGGTAGGTATCAATGAACTTATGGGTAATTTATTTACTCGTGAAGAGTTATTGCCTTTGGCAATGGAAGCTGAAAGATTGCCTTTTGGCAGCGTTCATGCTGATAATGTAGCACCTGCTTTATTGGGAGGTTGGGTATTGGTGCGTAGCTACAATCCGTTAGATGTGATAAAATTGCCCTATCCTGAAAACTTATCAGTCATGCTACTTCATCCTCATGTAGCTGTGCCTACTCGTAGTGCAAGAAAAATTATGAAGCAACAGATAGCTCTGCAAGATGCCGTCATACAATGGGGTAATATTGCAGGTTTGGTAGCAGGGTTTTGTAGCAAAGATATTGAGTTGATAAGTAGAAGCATGGTAGACCATATCATAGAATCTGTGCGATCTATGCCCATTCCTCACTTTGGGTCAATGAGAAAAACAGCTTTGGAATTTCGGGATCAGGACCATCCGTATTTGCTTCATGTAAAAATCATACAGATGCCCAAATTATTGCCAACCAGTTACAATCCTTATTGCAACAAAGTCATATCAGTAGTGAAACCTATATTACCGCCATCAATGGAGAGGGAGCAATGATATTGGAGAGAAAGTAGATATTAGATGTATAAATAAAAAAATGAATTAATTTTGTTTTGATATGAATAATGATTTAAAAGACATTATATTGACTTATGCGTTGAAATCTCATCAAGAATTGAGTAGTTTATTATTAGGAAAATCTAAAGATAATTTAATCGCTTCTTTAACTGATTTACTTACTGCGTATATGAATGATAAAAATTCTTCAATTTTACGAGAATTTATTACTGTAATTATTGCAGGTTATGAGCATAATAATAAGAAATTAGGCTATAATGGTTATAAACATAATTCATCTATTGGAGGTAGTCGTATTGGTTGTGAAGCAAAACCTAAAAACATAGTTACTGCGGAGAATGAAAATGAACAAACTAAAATTAAGAAATTAAATGGTGAAGGGGAATTTTACTGATTATACCACTGAAAGATTAGAAAAAGATTTAAAAGAAAAACTAAATATGTTGAGCAGTGGTTTTATTGATGGAGAACTGCAATATATTTTAGAGTATCCTTTTAATGTTTTAGAAAAACGGTTAAGCTGAGCAACTACCAAAAGAAAGAAAAAAAGGAGAATATAAGCGAAGTGCAAATTTTAATTTTAAACATTATCAAGATTCATCTAACTTAAAAATTGTATGCATTAATAAACCGGCAATTTTGAGAAATCAGAAATATTTTAATAAAGAGTTTTTGAAATTTTTAATACATGCTAATAATGAATAATTTAATCAATACAATATTGTGTGGTGATACACTGACTGTTTTAAAAACATTATCTGATAATAGCGTTCATGTTGGTATTACATCACCTCCTTACAATAAGGGAGAAAAACATAAAGGCTGGTTGGTAAAAATGTAGTTTATCACAATATACAAGATAAAAAAAATGAAGATGAATACCAACAAGAACAAATGAATGTGCTCAATGAATTATTTAGAATTATAAAACCAGGAGGTTCATTTTTCTACAATCATAAAACTCGTTGGGAACAGGGTGTAATGATTCATCCTATGCAATGGTTATTAAAAACTAATTGGACAATTAGGCAAGAAATTATTTGGGACAGAATGATCGCTGCAAATATTAGAGGGTGGAGATATTGGCAAGTAGATGAACGAATATATTGGTTATATAAACCAATAGGCCATCATAAAATTGGCGAGGAGATATTGTCTAAACATGCTAAACTTTCTTCTATATGGCGTTTCCCCCCTGAAAGAAAAAATACGCATCCCGCACCATTTCCTATTGATTTGCCTACCCGTGTTATTGCTACTATACTTAATGATGATGGTATTGTGATAGATCCTTATTCTGGAAGTGGTACTACATTGGTAGCTGCCAAGCTATTGCAAAAACAATATATTGGCATAGAGATTTCAAATGAATATAATCAACAGGCTGAAAATAGATTGAAAAACTATTTAAATGAAAACAACGAAGTAGTAAAAGAGTTAGCCAACCATACTATAGAAAAATCTTTTAAAGAACGAAAAGATAATGGAGAATGGCTTGGTAAACACAAAAAAAATCAAAAGGTAGATAATCATACTATTTCTAATAAAAAGATGATTAAAGAGTTAGAATTTTAAGCCAAAAAACTATGAATTTTTATTCCACTAAAAGTAGAGAACAAGTAAATTTAAAACAAGCTGTTTTAAAAGGATTAGCCAACGATGGCGGACTCTATATGCCTGAAACTATTCCTGTACTTTCTGATGCTTTTTTAAACAATTATCAACATATTCGTTGCCAGAAATAGGATTTCGAGTAGCTAAAAATATCTTAGGCGATGATGTGCCAGATAAGGTACTACAATTGATGATTGAAGAAGTTCTCAACTTTCCTATTCCTTTGGGAAATGTGAAAAATAATATTTATAGTTTGGAACTTTTTCACGGATCCACGTGTTCATTTAAAGATATAGGTGCAAGATTTATGGCAAGGCTCATGTCTTATTTTGCCGACCAGCCTCTTAAAGTGATTGTGGGTACTTCGGGCGATACGGGTAGTGCTGTAGCCGCAGGTTTTTTTAATGTGCCTAATATTGAAGTGTATATTCTTTATCCAAAGGGAAAAGTGAGTCCACTTCAAGAAAAGCAACTTACTACTTGGGGAAGTAATATTACCGCCATAGAAATAGAAGGTTCTTTTGATGATTGTCAGGCATTAGCCAAACAACTTTTATCAGATAAAACGCTTAATCAAAAATACAATCTAACCTCTGCCAATAGTATCAATATTGCACGACTTATACCTCAATCATTCTATTATTTTTGGGGATATACACAGCTTGAAAAAGAACAGCAACAACAGGTAGTGTATAGCGTACCAAGTAGTAATTTCGGTAATCTTACCGCAGGTATTTTTGCTCAAAAAATGTGATTACCCATAGCCGATTGTATTGCTTCTACTAATATAAACAATACCATACCTCAATATTTGAAAAATGGTATTTATTCTCCTCAACCCTCAATATCAACTATTAGTCAAGCTATGGATGTTGGCAACCCTAGTAATTTTGAACGAATGAGAGCTGTTTTTGGTGATAAGGTAGAGCAGTTTAGGCAATATCTATTGGGATATTTTTTTCTTGATGCAACGACTAAAGAAACAATGTTGATCGTATATAAAAATTATCATTATATGCTTGACCCACACGGTGCAGTAGCTTATCTAGGATTGAAAAAATATCTCCAAACTCATACCGCTTCTGCAGGTATTTTATTGGAAACAACACATCCTGCAAAGTTTGTTGAAATCGTAGAACCTACAATAAATACAACGGTAGAAATACCCGATACTTTAAAGAAATTTATACATAAGGAAAAACAAAGTATTGTTTGCTCTGTAGTATTGGAAGATTTGAAAAAATTGATTCACTAAGACCTATTTATAGTTTTAAAGAATAGTCTGTATAGATATTATATAGAAAAAATACAATACGGGAGTACCATTTATTTATTCTACAATTAGGAATAATCCCCATTTTTATTGTCAATAGAACAAACCTATGTGAATAACTATAGTTGTTGTGTGGATAATATCTTCTTGTTATTTTATGGGAAAAAGTGTTATTTTGTGTTATAATAGGATATAAATATGGGATATTTGGGAGAATTTCAATCCACTATAGACCAAAAAGGTAGGTTTTTACTTCCTGTGGGTATCAAAAAGCAGTTGCCAGAGGAGGGAAAAACTATGCGTTTTGTAATTAATAGAGGGTTTGAAAAATGTCTTACTATTTATCCTGAAAATGTATGGGAACCACTGTTTGAAAACCTAAAAATACTAAATGATTTTGACCCTAAGGTACGTACTTTTCGTAGAATATTTCTCAATGGTGCTACCTGGATAGAAATAGATTCTGCCGGTAGGTTGTTATTGCCAAAACATTTGTCTGAATATGCCGGTCTTAATAAAGATATTATAATTTCTTCGGCAATTGACAAATTTGAAATTTGGAATAAACGATATTATGAAGAGTTTAATCAAAAATTAAGTCCAAGTGAATTTAGCGAATTGGCGGCGATGGTAATGGATGTTTTGCCCAAAAATGACTAAATAATGAGTATTAACTTTAACCATATTCCTGTAATGCTTCACGAAACTATAGAAGGTTTACATATTGTACCTAATGGGATTTATGTAGATGCTACAATGGGCGGGGCGGGGCATAGTAAGGGTATACTTTCAAAGCTTGATAGTCAGGGAAAATTATTTGCTTTTGATCAAGATGAGGATGCTATTTTGAAAGCTCCAAAGGAAGAAGGTTTTATGGTAATACAAAGTAATTTTTCTTATCTATCTAACTTCTTAAAACTTCATAAAGTAGAAAAAAAAATAGATGGGATACTGGCTGATTTAGGAGTTTCAAGTTACCAAATTGATACTCCTGAAAGAGGATTCTCTATTCGTTTTGATGGACCATTAGATATGCGTATGAATACATCTTTCCCTCTTACGGCTAAGGAGGTATTAAAAAATTATAGTGAAGACAAATTACTGAATATTTTTGGAGAATATACGGATATCCCTAATGCAAAACCTATGGTACAACATATTGTTAGACATCGTAAAAATATATCTATTGAAACTACAAATGGTTTAATTTCTATGGTAGAACCTTTTATAAAAGGAAACCCTAGAAAATATTTAGCTCAGGTGTTTCAAGCATTAAGAATGGAGGTTAATCAAGAGCTAAAAGTATTACAAATTTTTTTGCAACAAGCGGTAGAAGTATTAAAAGTAGGAGGTAGGCTTTGTGTGATTAGTTTTCATTCTATAGAAGATAGATTAGTAAAAAAATTTATGAATAAAACTTTTTATAAAAATACACAGGGAGAGGTTATTGCATGGCAATTAATTAGCAAAAAAGCGATAGCTCCTAACTATGTAGAGATTAGAAAAAATAGGCGTGCTGCAAGTGCCAAGTTACGTATTATAGAAAAAATATAAAATATAGTATGAATAGGATTAGAAAAAATATAGAACCAGAGTTTGAGCAAGAAAAGGAACTTCTTGTAGAGCAGGAATCTATTTTAAATGAAGTAGAATATTTTAATAAAAAACCTGCTTTTTGGGTATGTATTTTTTCTCAAGATTATAGTATTATTTTAAGGTATATGCCTTTTATTATGTTTCTGTTTATCTTTGGTTTAATCTATGTGTATAATGGACATTATGCAAATAAAATTTTTAGAAATATTAACCAACTTATAAAAGAATGTAATAGGTTGGAGTATAGAGATAAGATTTTAAAAAATGAATGGGGTCATCAAACACAGTCTTCAAAAATTATAGAAAGATTAAAGCCATTAGGCTATAAAGAATTAGAAAATCCCCCATATTCTTTGAAAATGATATATACTGTTAAATCCCCATATTAAAATAAATATTAATGAAACCAGTACAAAAAATAAATAAACGAAAGATTGAAATTTTATGGAAATATTATCTAGTTTTCATAATAGCAATTCTTGCTTTTATTGCAGTATTGGGAAAAATTATTTATATACAATTTTGGCAAGGTAATTATTGGATGTCATTATCAAAAAAACAAAGGATTAAACAACAAGAAATAGAAACTCCAAGAGGTACTATTTATAGTAATAATGGAGATATATTAAGTATTTCTCTTCCTTATTTTGATGTGTATATGGATTTAGGAGTAAAACCTTTGCATGCTTTGGTATCGAAAAACTCTATTGATAAAGACAAGAAAATAAAAATGTTTTATCTTTATGTAGATTCATTAGCTATAGTGTTATCAAAAATAAATTCTATAAATTCTGTATCCTTTTATAAGCAAAAATTATTAAATGCTTATTCAAAGAAAGTAAGGTATATGCCTTTGTTGTCTAATATAGATTATAACCAGTATTTGTACCTTAATCAATTTTCATTTGTTAAACAGGGAACCAATAAAAGTGGTATTATTTTTCAGGAAAAAAATGTAAGAAAATATCCATATGAAAAATTAGCAATGCGTACTATCGGATTATTTCGTCCTAACTCCTCCTCTGTGGGTTTAGAAAAATTGTATGATAGTATTCTTAAAGGAAGACCGGGAAAACAATTGGTAAAAAAGATAGCTCCTAATGTCTATGTCCCCATTGGTGGTATAAATATAGAACCAGAAAGAGGAAGCGATATTTCTACTACTTTAGATATGAATATGCAAAATATTGTACAAAATGTATTAAAAAAAACATTACAAAAAAATGATGCTGAGTGGGGTACAGTAATTCTGATGGAGGTACAAACTGGAAAAATAAAAGCTATGTGTAATTTGCAAAAAGGGAAAGATAACGCTTATCATGAAATTTATAATCATGCTATAGAATATCATGAACCGGGTTCTACTTTTAAGCTATTGAGTATGATGGCATTACTGGATAAGCACAATATTGATATTCATAAAATGGTAAATGTTAATTATGGAAAATTAGGTGTTGGAAAAAAAGATACTATTTATGATAGTGAGGTACATGTTAATCAGAGTCTTTCTGTAGAAGATGTTTTTTGTTTAAGTTCTAATGTTGGGATAGCAAGGCTGACAAAAGAATATTTTGGAAAAAACCCTAAACAATACATAGATTATTTATTGCAATTAAAAATAAATAACAATATAGGATTATTGCCAGGAGAAAGATCTTCATTTATAAAAATGCCTACAGATTCTTCTT
>JBOFDP010000108.1:0-7675 GCA_051647125.1 Chitinophagaceae bacterium
TAAAGGAGATTACTGATAATAAATATGATATGGATAAGTTACTAGGTGTAGATGAACACCTAAATGTATTGTATTTTACTGCTGCTTTTCCCGCTCCTATGGAGAGAACTTTGTTTAAAGTAGATTTATCTACTGTTAAACAAACTGCCTTAACGCATAAACAAGGTTGGCATGATGTTTATTTTAATCAGGACTTTAGTTATTATATAGATAATTATTCTACCATAAATACACCAAATACTATTTGTTTATTAAATCTAAAAGGAGATACTTTACAGGTATTATCACGTAATGAAGAATTAAAAAAAACTATTCAAAACTATCACTTTCAGCAAGGTCAATTTATAAAACTTCCTGCTGCTAATGGTATAGATTCATTAAATGCCTGTATCTTATTACCTGCTGATTTTAAGAAAGAAAAGGGCAAAAAATATCCTGTATTATTTTGTAACTATGGAGGTCCAGGATCTCAAATTGTAAGAAATAGCTGGGGAGTATTCTCAGCTTGGCATCAGATGATGGCTCAAAGAGGATATATTATTGTTTCTTGTGATAATAGAGGAACAGGATTTAGAGGAGAATATTTTCAGAAATGTACTTATATGCAATTGGGAAAATTAGAAATTGCAGATCAAATGTCTGCAGCAAAATCATTGTCAGAAAATCAGTATTATCAAATTGATACTAATCGTATAGGCCATTGGGGATGGAGCTATGGGGGTTTTTTGAGTAGTTTGGCTATTACTCGAGGACGAGAGGTATTTACTGCCGCAGTAGCTATTGCACCGGTTACCAATTTTCGATATTATGACAATATTTATACTGAAAGATATATGCGTACACCTCAGGAAAATGTTAGTGGATATGATGAAAATTCTCCTCTTCATTTTGTCGCTAATGTAGAAGGCAAGTTATTGTTGATGCATGGTACTGCGGATGATAACGTACATTATCAAAATAGTGCCATTTTTGCTGAATCTTTAGTACAGCATAATAAGCCCTTTGATTTTATGGCTTTTACGGATAAAAATCATGGTATTTATGGAAAAAATACTAGTTATTTTTTATGGGAAAAAATAACTTTTTGGCTGTTAGAAAATTTATAAAATTATGAAAAAAATTGGAGTAGAAATTTTTGGTCGTATATGGTTTATATGGTTTATTATAGTGTTTTTTTTTATCATTGTATTATGCTATCCACTGATGTTTCTTATTTCTAAAAAGCATACCCGAAAAAATGCAGAATGGACAGCTTCTGTATATAGAATTTGTACTTCTTTTTTTTGTGCCTTAGGAGGGTTTAGAATGCATATCACAGGAAAGGAAAACTATGACAAGAATCAAAAATATATTATTGTTGCAAACCATAGATCTTTGATGGATATTCCTATATTTGCAACTTTTTTTACATCTCGTATTATTGCCAAAAAAAATTTTTTTACCCAAATTCCTTTTTTTTCCACATATTATAAGAAGGGAAATGTATTGGTAGATAGAAAATCTAGAAATAGTCGTTCCAAGAGTTTTGAAGAAATGAAAAAAGTATTATCTCAAAATATTTCAATGGCTATTTATCCGGAGGGTACTCGTAATAGAGGAGAAGAATCTTTATTACCATTTCATAATGGAGCATTTAAATTGGCAAAAGAAACTGGGGTATCTATATTGCCAGTGGTGTTGTATAATACGGATAGTGCTATTTCGCCTAAAAAGCTTTTTTGGGCAATGCCTACAGTTATGAAAATTCATATTTTGAAACCTATTAGTCCAAATGATTTTTATACAATGGAATCCTTAAGAGATAATGTAAAACAAGGTATTAAATTAGAGTATGAGAAAATGAAAAATCTTATACACAAATAACTTTGATATAAAATAGCTTATTGTATTAATTTTCTTTTTTGTATTATTAAATAAATGATAGGAAGAATACCTATAGTATTAAAAATGCCAATGCAAAGAAACCATACAATTTGATGGTTTTTTGCAGATTTCCATAAAGCAAAAAGTTTCCATATCATATCCCATATTAAGACGAAAATAATGATAATACGTAATTCATTTGACCAATAATTCATGAAAAATAAAAATATCTAAGTTGTTTATTGTAGCGTAGATAGTAAGTCAGGAGCTAATTTACCATCTACTTTTGGATTTGGATTTACATTAAAGAGATAGCATAAAAATGGATAAATATCTATATTTTTAATTTTCCCAACAGTATACTTTTTCTTAAAAAGGTTGCCTTGTGCTATAAATATACCATGCATATCTTTGTGGTTGTTAGTATATCCATGATTTCCTCCTTTTATTCGTTGAATATCTAAGGTATCTCTTACAAAAGAATATCCTAAATCAGGTATAGTTATAATATCATAAATAAATTCATTATTTTGGAAATGGAAGGAATCGGGGATTTGAGATTTAAGATATACGTGGTAATTTCTTTCATGTTGTTTTAAGGAATCATAAATAATTTTTAGGTCCTCTTTTTTATCAGGTTTTATAAAACACATAGTAGGGTTATATTGTATGGAATAGTGCTGTTGTTTGATAGGAGTTTCTATAAAAATATTTTTTTCTTTATTGATGGAGGTCATGCCATGATCAGAAACTATAATGATATTAATACTATCTCTCAAAGAAGAATTACTAATGAGTTGCATAAGTTTCCCTATTGTGCTATCTACTTTTTTTATTGAGATGTTTGTTTCTGGAGTATTTGGTCCAAATCGATGTCCTGTACCATCTACTTCATGAAAATATAATGTAATAAGATGGGGTCTATCATAATTGGGTAAATTGAGCCAATGGTTTAAAGTATCCAATATTTTGGAGGATGGGGTATTGTGATTGTAATGTTGAAAGTAAGTAGGTCTCCGTATAGCATTTGAAATTTCAGACCCTGGCCAAAAATAACTTGCAGAAAGAATATTATTTTTTTTTAAAGTTTCCCATAAAAATTCGCCTTTGTACCATTTGCTAGAAGTTATACTTTTTTTGTCGTTCATGCTATATGATTCGTGAGTAATAGGATGTGAAAATCTATTTAAAATAATACCATGGTTTTCAGGATACATTCCTGTCATGATGGAGATATGATTAGGGAAAGTTTTAGTTGGGAAGCAAGGTTCTAAACTTGTTGCTTGCACCCCATTATTAATTAGATGTTGTAAATTTGGAGTAATATTTCGTTCTAAATAGTCATATCTAAACCCATCTAAAGAGACCACAATGACATAAGGTATTTGAATATTTTTGGGTATTGCTACAGCAATACTTTTTATAGTCAATAATATGATTAATAGAAGGATTACATTTTTCATAATAATATATTTTTTATAAAAAAGTGGACTATAGTATACGGATTATTACTACATAAATTAAAAATTTACTTTTTTTCTTTATCGTCTTTTTTCTCTTCTTTTTCTTGCATCCCTTTTTCAAATTCATCTTTCAGCCCTTGCTTAGCATCGTTAAACTCTCGAATCCCTTTTCCTAAACCTCTCATTAGTTCAGGTATTTTTCTGCCTCCAAATAGTAATAAGATAACAGCAAAAATCAATATCCATTCTGTCATTCCAGGAGCTTGACAGGAGGATAAAGTAATGATTCCTATAAGGAGTGACGAAGCAATTATTTTTTTCATAAAATAAAAAAACTTATATAGTGGTAATTGATGAAGAGGTATCTATAGAAGATGGATTTTTTTCTATATTTTTTGGTATATTATTTGTTGGTGGAGCAATATTCTTTTTTACATTTTGAGTAGTCATTCTTTTTTCTTGAATACGTGCGTTCTTACCACTTCTTTGACGCATATAATATAATTTTGCCCTACGTACATCCCCTCTTTTATTCACTACAATACTATCCACATTTGGAGAATATAAAGGAAACAACCTTTCTACTCCAATCCCATCAGAAATTTTTCTTACAGTAAAAGTTGCTGTATTGCCTATTCCTTGTCTTTTAATAACATCTCCTTTAAAACTTTGTATCCTTTCTTTACCTCCTTCTGAAATTTTGTAATTTACAGTAACATTATCACCTGCTCGAAAAGAAGGTCTATTTTTTTTAGTAGTTATTTGCTCATGCACATAAGCTATTACATTCCAATTCATAAATAATTTTTTTCTTTTAGAGTAAACAAAGATACAATTTTTTATAAAAGTATATAAATATTTTTTATTTAGCTAAGCCAACGGCTCTTTTTTCACGGATTACGGTAACTTTTACTTGCCCAGGATAAGTCATCTCATTTTGTATTTTTTGAGCTATTTCAAAGGCTAATTTATCTACATCAGTATCACCAATTTTTTCATTTTCCACAATAACACGTAATTCTCTTCCTGCTTGTATGGCATAAGCTTTTTCTACACCATTGTATGAAATTGCAAGATTTTCTAAATCTTTTAGGCGTTGTATGTATTGTTGGAAAATTTCTCTACGAGCACCTGGGCGAGCTCCGCTAATAGCATCACAAGCTTGTACTATAGGAGCTATTACATATTCCATTTCTGTTTCATCATGATGTGCTCCTATTGCATTGCATATCGCCGGATTTTCTCCATATTTTTGGCCTAATTTCATCCCTAAAATTGCATGACTTAATTCTGTTTCTTCATCGGGCACTTTGCCTATATCATGAAGTAATCCAGCTCTTTTAGCAAGTTTAGGATTAAGTCCTAATTCTGCAGCCATAATACTACAGAGGTTGGCAGTTTCTCTACTATGCATTAATAAATTTTGCCCATAGGAAGATCTAAAACGCATCTTCCCCACCAATCGAATAAGTTCTTTATGCATACCATGAATACCTAATTCTATAACTACACGCTCTCCAATGTCAAGGATTTGTTCTTCTACCTGACGTCTCGTTTTGTCTACTACTTCTTCTATTCTTGCAGGATGTATTCTTCCATCACTTACTAATCGTTGTAAAGATAATCTAGCAATTTCTCTTCTTAATGGGTCAAATGATGAAAGTAGAATAGTTTCGGGAGTATCATCAATATTTAATTCTATACCAGTAGCAGCTTCAATAGCACGAATATTTCTACCTTCCCTTCCAATAATTTGACCTTTAATTTCATCACTCTCTAAATGAAATACAGTTACAGCATTTTCTATAACTTGCTCTGCCGCCGTACGTTGTATGGTTTGAATAACTATTTTTCTAGCTTCTTTATTGGCTTTTTCTTTTGCCTCATCAATAATTTCTTGTTGAATACTCAAGGCTTGGGCTTCTGCATCTTTTTTTAGGTTTTCTACCAGTTGAGCTTTAGCTTGTTCGGCATTGAGTTGGGCAATAATTTCTAATTTTTTGAGGTGTTCTTCCTTTTGCTTTATGGCATCAGCTATTTTTTGATCTAAGATAGAGTTTTTATTCTCCAAAATTTCTTTTTGCCGAACATTCTCTTTTTGTTGTTTTTCTAATTGTTCTATTTTTATAGTAATAGAGTATTCTTTTTGTTTGATTCTATTTTCTCCTTCAGCAATTTTTCTATTACGTTCATTAACTTGCCTTTCATGGTCGCTTTTTAATTGAATAAATTGCTCTTTTGCCTCAATCATTCTTTGTTTCTTGCTTTGTTCCGCCTCTTTTTCTGCGTCTTCTATCAATCTTTTAGCTCTTAATTCTGATTCCTTAATAAGGTTATTAGATTTTTTTTTATTTAAATGATTTCTCACTCTAAAAGCTCCTACACCGCCAATTATTAAACCTACTAAAATATATAGAGCTACCATAAGTTATTATTAAATTTTAAAGAAATTACTACAACAATTAAGCAAATATACAACATCCATTTCATAAATAATTATATTCCTAAATTTACTAGGCAATATCGGTGTACAATCATATAATTACCATAGTAGTACCTACTTAATTTTTTTATGGGGAGTATAGAAAAAAGGTATAGCCTATAATCCCCAAACCGAAAAAATTATATAATAAAAAAGAAATTGCAGAAAAATTGTGTATTTCTCAGCAAGTATTAAATAATCTTATTAATGAAAGAATGGGAGTAAGTACATCTATATTACATAACATCTTTATTGTATATGATATATCAGCCGATTACTTTCTTTGAAACAGGAAAAAATGCAATCCAAGTCGAAATACCCAAAAATACACAATTATTAGAGGAACAAATAGAATATTTAAATATCTACAATATGGAGCTTAAGGAGCATATTGACGAACTTAGAGAAGCAACAATAAAGATTTACAAAAAATTCTTGACTAAGCTACTGTCATCGAAGCTATTAAAGAAGCTATATCTATACTAAAAAGCAAGGCAAATTTTAAGAATTTGCCTATCCAAATACCAAACAAATGTGTAAGGCATACTCTCATTTTTTCCGCTACTTCTAATATCCATGCGAGTTGCAGCTACTTTTTACTAGTTCACAAGTGTTCAAAAACGCTCTAAAATGATGTTTTTAGGTCTTTTCCGTGGTTTAGGAGGTGTATTTTACTCTATTTTCGTAATTTTTTGCACTGAAAAAGTGGCAAAGGGTAACTATAAATGTGTAAAAAATGTTACCTTTCATTTACAAATTTAGATTTTGGGGTTGTATTTTTATTGCTTGTCTATGTACATATAGGTGGAAGTTAGCGAAAAATCATGCCTATTTCCCTGCACAAAATAGAAAGATACTTACCTAATGTTTGCAGGTGCTTGCACAAAAAGCATAGTAATTACAAGTGTCTTGGTATGTGCACTTGTAATTTTGCCACTTATCAGCCAATCATTAATTAAGCTTCATTTTAAATAAAAAATTATATGAAAAACAAACTTTTAGTGCTATTTTTTTTGATACTTTTTCTTAAATTTGTCAATACGACCTGCAGTATCTACTAATACATTTTTTCCTGTGAAGAAAGGGTGTGAAGTATTGGAAATTTCCAACTTAATAAGAGGATATTCATTGCCATCTTCCCAAGTAATGGTTTCTCTAGAAGCTGTAGTAGATCGACATAAAAAAGTATCGCCATTACTCATATCTTTAAATACTACCATTCTGTATTCTTTAGGATGTATGTCCTTCTTCATTATAATTCAGTTTTTTACTTGTGAGTTGCAAATATACACTTTTTTGTATATTCTAACAAATTTTTTGAGATTTATGCATAAGGTTCTTTGGAGTTGAAATAATTCAGTGTAAAGGTTTTAAATTGAAAAAATTAAGAATATACTATTTTTTTTGTTGGGTTTGTATGTGAAAAAGGTATTTCTGTAATATCCCTATTTTTTTGTATCTTTGAGGTCTTTATAAGCATTGCGAAATTTAAAATATAAAATTTAATGTATTATGTCAGAAGAGTTTAATCAAAATCAAGAAGTACAATCTCAGAAATATGGTGCTGAAAGTATTCAGGTATTAGAAGGGTTGGAAGCGGTAAGGAAACGTCCTGCTATGTATATTGGCGATATTAGTGATAAAGGATTACATCATTTAGTATATGAGGTGGTTGATAATTCCATAGATGAGGCGTTAGCAGGTTATTGTAAAAATATCGTGGTTACTATTCATCAAGACAACTCTATTTCTGTAATGGATGATGGGAGGGGTATCCCTACAGATATGCATCCTAAGGAAAAACGTAGTGCCTTGGAGGTGGTTATGACGGTGTTGCATGCAGGAGGCAAGTTTGATAAAAATAGTT
>JBOFDP010000109.1:0-1742 GCA_051647125.1 Chitinophagaceae bacterium
TGCTATAAGTTTATTGAAACCACAGAAGATATCCAATTTTTGAGTAAATGATTAGGTAAATTAATATTACGACAAAACATCATATTAATTGAAATATAGAAGATATTAGAAAAATATTAAGAAAATTACTATTTTAATACCCAACAGCCTAAGCCTTCATGTACTGGCAAGAGGGCAAAATTATTTATTGTAAATTGGTAATAAAGGTCGGGGTAATTTCAAGACCACCTAGCTTTGCAGCGTATAAAGCAGAGCCTCGGTCAGGCGTAAGTAAAGGCTTGGTTATAGAAAAATTTTTTTTATGTTGGCCAAGATATAAACGAAAGGGATCTAAAATATATGCACCTAAATTAAAGACACCCCCACTATAAGAAACTGGAATATCACCTACAAAATCAAGTTTGTTAGCAACCGCAAATACCATAGATGCCATTTCTTGAGCACATTGATCCATTAAATGTTCAATATAAGGATCATTTTGTTGCAATGCTGGAGAAATAATTCTCGATAAGTTTGCTATTTTTTCTCTACTTCCTTCCCATTGATTATATACAAGATTAATTAAATCATTATCATCTTTTAATAGAAGTTCTTCTCTAAAAATACTATACAGAGCACTTTTTTCAGCTCTACCATCTGCTTGTTTGGTAAATATTTCCATCAGATTTTTACCCAACCAAAATCCAGAAGCTTCATCTCCAATTAAGTGTCCCCATCCCCCACTACGTACTGAACAAGCATTGTCATCTACCCCCAAACAAATCGTCCCTGTTCCCGCAATAAGATTGATACCCGCTTTACCAGCTAATCCTGCTGCCCATCCTGATACAGAGTCGTTTCCACAAGTATATTTATTGGAGAAGAAAAAATCAAGCACTTCATGAATTTGTTGATCCCATAAAGGAGCCTCGGAATAACCTGGCATTCCAAAAAAACAATAGGAAATATCATCCATATCAATATTTTTATGAGATAATTCTTTAAGGAAATTCTCAAAAAGTTGTATTAATCCTTGCTTTTTTATTTGGTCAATATGTGCAGTACCAGCAACATAATTAAATATTGTATTCCCTTGTTTATCAATAATTGTGAAAGCTGTTTTTGTGCCTCCACCATCAACACCTAAAAAAAGCATATTATTTCTCCCTTTATATTTTTTCCTAATAGTTTTATAAATATATTTGAGATCCTTGATAAAAATAACAAACAATTGTTATAGAGTAAAATGATTCTTTACTATATAGGCAACGCTATATTATCAATTTTAACATATTAGCTGTTCTTTGAATAAAGTATACTAATATCGTATACTCCTTTTTATTTTTTGTCAATAGTAAAAAGAATATTTGTTAGAAAGACTAGCACTTAAAAAAGAAGATCGATTTTTTAGTGAATGATCAAACTTTCTCTGTTGTTACCATAAGATTAGATAAAAATGCTATTTTCATAATTATTTCATTGATAATTCCTTATTTCACATATCAATAAGCGCTTTTTACTGGATGCTTACACTAAATACATTTTAAAATACACTAATAAAACAGATTATATGATCATATATACTCATAGTGGTATATCCGAAAGTTGAGTATAGCTCAATAATAAAAATAGCAAGCGATCAGCTTGCTATTCTAGCCCCCTGTGGGAGTTAGTTTTTTGATTTTTTATTTAACAAATATAGGTAATATCTATATATCATTATATCGTACTTGATCTTTTTGAGCAAATCTCTCTGTACAAAT
>JBOFDP010000110.1:0-7946 GCA_051647125.1 Chitinophagaceae bacterium
ATTTAAAGCCATAGATATAAAACAACACAAAAATTCCGTTAATAACAACGCTTATAGCAAATAAAAAAAGCACTTTTTTGATAACCTCAATATTTATGTCAATACTAATTAACAAAACAAAAAAACTCGAGAAAGTATAAAAAGTTAGCATTCTTTCTATATCAGAAAATGTAGGTTTATAATCGCTTTTTATAAATAACCATCCCCCCAATATTAACAATAACATATAAAACACAAAAGCCTGAATACCCCAAAAATAAACTTTGTTGTTTTTAATGGTTGTCCCTATTTTATCCTTATATAAAATAGTTAAAACAACAATTCCAAATCCACAAATTATTTTTGTGCAATCTACAGATATAGGAGTAATAAGTCCTAAAGAAAATATAAAAAAATATAAAAAAATATTTCTAATGTACGCTCTATTTCTAATTATCTGACTCATATCCTAATTTTTAGCAACAAAGATACATTTTTTTTTATACCACCTTTGATCATTATGAAATCAAAAAAGGTAGAATTTCATTACACCAAGAATTTTTAAAATTAGTCTTTATCCGAATATAATTATCCGTATAACCTTGCATCTTATGATGAATATCTTTTTCATATTCAAATAATACAGGTCGTTGAGTATTTTTATACTTTGCTACAAATTCCTGATATTTTCTATCAGATAAATTTCTGAGTAATAAATTTCTTTCTTGGCGTAGTTGAAAAGGAACAATAGGTCTTATCTCTAAAGCAGGCGTATTAGGACGTTCTGAGTAGGTAAAAA
Source organism: Chitinophagaceae bacterium (assembly GCA_051647125.1). Taxonomy (GTDB): domain Bacteria; phylum Bacteroidota; class Bacteroidia; order Chitinophagales; family Chitinophagaceae; genus JBOFDP01. The sequence continues at coordinate 779 of JBOFDP010000110.1, forward strand.
CATGTAAATAGCTAATGTCAAGATTTTCTAAAAATAAATATGTTTCCTTAAAATCGTCTACACTTTCTGAAGGGAATCCTACAATCACATCCACACCAATAGCACAATCAGGAATTTGTTTTTTTATTTCCACTACTACTTGTTTATATTTTTCTGTTACATATCGCCTACGCATGAGTTTCAATATTTTATCACTTCCACTCTGTAAAGGGATATGGAAATGAGGCATGAGTTTCTTACTATGGGCGACCAATTCAATAATTTTATTTGTGAGTAAATTAGGTTCAATAGAAGAAATTCTAAATCGTTTTACACTTGTATTTTGTAACTCGATAGCTTGTAATAAGTCAAAAAAAGTCTTCTGTTGTGAGGTATGTTCCTTATTTCCAAAATCACCTAAGTTAATACCCGTGAGTACAATTTCTTTTACTCCCTGAGAAGCAATATATTCTATATCTTTAAGTACATTTTCTATTGTATTACTTCTACTTTTCCCTCGAGCTAAAGGAATCGTACAATACGAACAAGGGTAGTTACAACCATCTTGTACTTTTAAAAAAGTACGCGTTCTATTACCTATAGAAATACCACTATAAAATTCTGTAGATTCCTCCACACCGCAAGCATTGATTTTTTGATTATTATAATTAAAAAGCTGATTAAGGTAGTTGATTAATTGAAATTTTTCTTTAGCTCCCAATACTAAATCTACTTCGGACATTTGTGCTATTAAATCAGGTTGTAGCTGAGCATAACAACCTATGACTACTACTTTGCTTTCTGGATTAATACGTTTTACTCTTCTCACAATTTGCCTACATTCTTTATCTGCATTTGCGGTTACTGAACAAGTATTTAGTACATAAATATCTGCCACTTCCGAGAAAGGTACTAGTATAAAATTATTTTTTTCTGCTTCTTGCGATAAGGAAGAAGTTTCCGAATAATTAAGTTTACATCCTAATGTATGAAAAGCTATTTTAAAACCCATTGATTTATTTATTTAATATTGGATAATTTCAAAATGTTATCTACCATACAATCCCAACTGTATTTTTTCTTTTCTTCTTGTATAAAAGGTAGAAAATCCATATTACTTCGAAAGAATTTTTCTATACCTTGACGTATATCCTCTACATTGGGTTCTACAACAAAACCAACCTTCTCATCAGGTACGATTTCCGATAAACCTCCAACATTGGTTACTATCATAGGTTTTTCAAAATGATAAGCTATTTGAGTTACTCCACTTTGTGTCGCATGTTTGTAAGGTTGTACCACCACATCAGCAATAGAAAAATAATATTTCACATCTTCATTATTGATAAATTTATCTATCAACACAATGCTACCTTGCAAATTATATTTTTGTATTATAAACAAATATTTTTCTTTGTTGGAGTAATATTCACCTGCAATAATAAGTTTCTTATCGGATTTTTTTTCTACTTTATACCATGCTTGCAATAACCAATCCAATCCTTTATAATCTCTTACAAAACCAAAAAATAATACATATTTTTTTTTGTCATCTAATTGTAAAAATTTTGCAGCTTCTTGTTTGGATACCTTATCGCCAAAATTTTCAAATACAGGATGAGGAGAAAAAAGAATAGGTTTGGAAGTTGTAAATTGTTGTAATTGTGCTCCTACTTTTTTTGACATGTAAATAAATTTATCTACATTATGTACAAAATAAAAAGTAAGCCATCGGTCAAAAAAATGTTGTTCGTGAGGTATCATATTATCTAAAATAGTGATTACCTGAGTATGTTTATTTTTTTTTGCAAAATAGGAAATGGTCGCCAAGCAGGGAGCCATAAAAGGAGTCCAATATTTTAGTAATAAAATATCTGGTTCCTCCCTTGCAATTTGCTTGCCTATCTTTATCCAATTTAAAGGATCTATAGCATTTACGACACGCTGTATTTGTAAATCTTGAGGCGTAGGGGAATCCGAAAATTGAGTTTTACCTGGAAATAAAAAATTAGGATATTGCAAAGAAAAAGTTTTTATAACACAATCTATATCTCGTGCTTGAAGTTTTCTAATTAATGCCTCATTAAAAGATGCCAAACCCCCTCTATACGGAAAGGCTGTACCTACTAAAACAACTTTCATAATTATTAAAAAATAACATTGGCTTTTTGTAATATTTGTTTATATTTTTCCGAAGGCTTAGGTTTTTTATAAAACAAAGTATCATAAAAAAAAGTAATTTCCTTATTGGCAATCGCTGAATCTATATGTACATCAAATTTTCCCAATCCTTTTCCTTGTATTAAAAATAATATTTTTTCTTTACCCTTCTTCTTAAACAATTCTATATTTTTTATTATAAGAGGTTTTCCAGAATAACTTTTATCTACATAAATACTACTTAAATTTTCACTATTAAAAGTAGATATACCTGTTTTAAAAACATATCTAAAACTTTGGTCTTCTCCACTACCATAAGCTAATCGAATCGTATCTCCTATTTTATAAATTACACCATTAAAGGCTTCATATTTTTTCAAGGCTTTTTGTGCCATAGAAAAACCAAAAATATTTGCTCCTATAATAATAAAAAATATCTTGTTCATAACATTAATTGTTTATTCTAGTTACATAAATATTGCAAACAAAAAAGAAGACTATAATCTTTCAATATAATTATCTATAGAAAGTCTATTAGTAAAGGAACGAGCTAGGGTAAGCTCATCAGCATACTCCAATTCACCTCCAAAAGCAATACCTCTAGCGATGGTAGATAATTTAATATGTGAGAAAGCTTGTAAGCGTTTTTGTATGTAATATATAGTAGTATCTCCTTGAATAGTGGGATTTAGTGCAAATACAATTTCTGCTATAGGCTCATTTTCTATACGTTTAATCAAAGATTCTATATTTAATTGATCCGGAGATATATGCTCTATTGGCGATATAACTCCTCCTAAAATATGATATAATCCATTGTATTGTTGAGTATTTTCTAAAGCTATCAAATCACGAATATTTTCTACTACACAAATAGCTTCTTTTTTACGAGCACTATTTTTACAAATAATACATAAATCCCCATCAGCGATGTTATGGCATTGTATACAAAATTTAGTCTCTATTCGCATATTTATAATAGCATTACAAAAATATTGCACCTTGTCCGTATCTTCTTTAAGTAGATGCATAGTAAGTCGCAACGCCGTTTTCTTCCCAATCCCTGGCAAAGCATTAATAGCTTTAAAAGCCTCTTCCATATACTGTGATGGTAAATTCATAAGAGATCAATATATTTGTTAAAAAATTGCTACAAAGATATTACATAATTATAAATCATACATTCTTATATTAAATTTAAGATAAAAATATTTATTTTTTTTATTAAATTATTTTTTTTACTTAGTTTTAACCCTAAAAAATATAATTTTTATTCCTAAACTAATATTTTATGTATAGCTTTAAAAATGATTATAGTGAAGGTTGTCATCCACGTATTTTAGAAACCCTTCTACACAGTAATATAGAACAACAAAATGGCTATGGAGAAGATGCGTATTCTAAAAAAGCACGACAACTTATTTTGAAAAAAATAAATAACCCGAATGCAGATATTTACTTTCTTTCAGGAGGAACACAAGCCAATCTTACTATAATTAATGCCGCACTACGTTCTTACGAATCAGTCATTGCAGCCCATTCTGCACATATTCAAATACATGAAACTGGAGCTATAGAAAACACCGGACATAAAATACATATAGCGCCAAGTAATCAGGAAAAAGTTACTCCACAAGATATACAAAAAATAATAGATCAACATACTGATCATCATATGGTAAAACCTCGTATGGTATATATTTCAAATGCTACAGAAATAGGAACTATTTATAAGAAAGAAGAACTTAAAAAGTTATATCAATGTTGTAAAAAAAATAATTTGTATTTATTTATTGATGGTGCTAGGTTGGGTTTTGCTCTTTGTGCAAAAACTAATGATATGACCTTGGAAGATGTGGCAGAATTTTCAGATGTTTTCTATATTGGTGGAACAAAAAATGGGGCTTTATTAGGAGAAGCTATTGTTATCTCAAATAATGATTTAAAAGTAAATTTTAATTACCATATAAAACAACAAGGAGCATTATTAGCAAAAGGAAGAATCTTAGGTATTCAATTTTTAGAACTATTTAAAGATAATTTATTTTTTATACTTGCTTCTCATGCTAACGAAATGGCAATGAAGCTAAAAAATGCTTTCCAAAAAGAAGGGGTTAATTTTTTTAGTGATTCTCCTTCTAACCAAATTTTTCCTATACTTCCGAATATGATTATTCGCCAATTATCAAAAAAATATGATTTTTATATTTGGGAAAAAATAGATGCTGAAAACTCTGTTATTAGACTTATTACTTCCTGGTGTACTCCACCAGAAAAGGTAAATGAATTTATTAATGATTTTTATAATTTGGTGAGCAAAAAATAACTCAAATGGACTGAGTTTTTTTCAAATAACCAATAAGCTATTAATCAAAGAATGTTGCTTCTCCTTCTCTCTTAAGCCTCCAACAATCTTCTTCTATACGTTCTGCTATATCTTCCAACACATTTAGAATAGTTTGATTTTCTGGAGTAATCCCATTTTTAAGAAGAGGAAGTATATATAACACAATTTCGTAAAAATGTGGATTTTTATTTTCTCTTTGCATTCTTCTTAAATAACTAATAAGGTAGTATTTGATACGCAATTTTACATCTATGCGTGTTGTAAATTTAGTATCTTTTTTAAGGGTAAATTTTTCAGTTTTATCGTCATAGTCAAATTTATCCAGCAAGATAGGTGTAAGATCTGCATACTCTTTTTTCAGCAAATCTAAAAAACCTAATTCCAAGCCTTTTATAATAAGCTCATCATTAATTTGTTCTAAAGTAGCTCCATTATTTTTAGCTATTATTCCTTCAATTGTTTGCATCACAATTTGTGTAATATCCATACCCAAATTAGCTTTCATAATAGCTTTTAGATTACGCACTTTTCTAAAATTAATAATCAGTTGACCAGATAATACAGTAAATGGATTTTGTCTTTTTTTAAAACTCGTTTGTCCATTTTTTGGGGTACAGCACCTGCATATTCAAAACCACAGCTTTCAGCGGTATCCAATATAAGATGCCAAAATTCAGGGTCTTTATGTGCAAAAACAAATGATAACCAACGGTCATATTTCAACACACGATACATTTCCTTAATGCTTAAAGCTATCAATTGGTTGTAGTTATCTTTACTCTTATTACACATACCCCCTACTATAGCTTCATCTTGATAATCTTGCTCGGTAACTTCCAAGTCAAGCCATGCATTCCACATGGTAGATAAATCCAAGTAAGGAATTTTATTACCATAAGGAGGGTCTGTATAAATATAATCTACAGATTCTTTCTTTATAAAACTCAAATTGGTAGCTGTTCCTTTAATGATTTGAATATTGGAAATGGATTTTTCATTGATGAAATATTCCATTTCTTTTTTGGCAGATAAAACTCTTTTAAATCGTATATCAAAAAAATACATTAAATCAATTATTGTTAGATCGGGTGCTATTCTATAACGATAGTATCTAAATGCAGCTGCATCTCCTCCACCTCCAGTTTTGCTCATGTGATACGTAAGATTATACCTTGTAACTAATCCCGAAAACATGAGTAAAAGAGAATTACGAATATTCTCATTTTTTTGCTTTTTGATGATTGATTTTAATAATGCTAATTGTGTAGTTTGTGTATCGCTAAAAAGTTGGTCTACAGTTTCTACATCACTACCTTTGGGCAAAGGTAATGGTTTTGGACCTTTATATTTTTAAGGGCTTCTTTAATTGCTTTTTTTGTCTTCGGTTCTTTTTTTAGATATTCTTCTTTTACTTGGTTAAAAGCATCGGTAAGTTGGTCTTGTTTTACAAGTGTAATTAGTGATTTTACCAAAAAAATAGCCATTGGGTTAATATCTATATTAATCGCTTTTCTATTATTCATTAACGCTTCAATAGCGGTAATTCCACTACCTCCAAATGGGTCTAATATTAAATCGCCTGGTTGAGAAAAATATTTAATATATTCAGCCACGACATTCCACGATTGCTTTGTAAAATACCCATGTACGCCAAAAAATGCCTCTTGGAAGCTCGTTTTTTTACAGGTATTTCTTCCAATAAAGATCTATCAAAATAGTTAAACTCTTTTTTAAGTTGTGCCAAGTTATTATTGGGTACATAAGTAAAAGTTTTACCCACATGAAAACTATTGATAGAAAGTAGTTTTGCTAATTGATCCCAATTTTCTTCTATATTTTCTACCGAAAAAAATAATATTGGTCTATTGATATCGGTAGTTTTGTATACTGCAAATTCTAATCCATTACAAAGTGCAAAATAGTTGCTTCTTATTTCGGGATGTGTAGCATAGCTATAGACTTGCTCTACATTATCATCATTAATAATTTTTTGATTAGGAGCTTTGGCATCCAATACCCAAAAAAAATTACTATCAACCTTTAATGCATAATCAGGGAATAAAGTAATTGCTCTTTTTTTACTTCCTATTTTTAAATATGGGTGTATTAGCGTTTTACTACGAACAATATTTGCCTGTGTATAACCCAATGCAGTAAAAATAGGCAAGATAATGATTTCACGCACACTATCTTCTTGGAAATTAGGATTATCCAAAATAGTTGTAAAGTCCAGATTTTTAAATAAATTTTCTTTGGTGATGGATGCGTTTTTCGTCATTGATGACAAAAATACGATTTTATTTCTAATTCTTAAATTTATCACATCAAACTTCATTTTACCCAAAATATCCTATTTCGTATTATTAGAATACATTTACATTTCCAAAAAATAAAGTAGTTTTGTACCTCCTCAAGAAATAAAATATCATGACTCTTTCAGAATATATTACCCAAGATATACAACTAAAAATAAATACTCCTCATAATAAAATAGAAAATACCCATTGTATTATTACCAAACAAAAAGATACTTTTTGTTTAACCTATACACTGAACAAAAATGATTATCTATTTGATTTGCAAGAAAAAAATTATACCCTCACCATAATGATCAGAGAACAGTATTTTAATAAGTATAGTATACCTTTTTCTTTACATCTAGAAAGACATTCTATTTGTTGC
>JBOFDP010000111.1:0-33979 GCA_051647125.1 Chitinophagaceae bacterium
GGCTTGAAAAAAACACCTCATAGAGTCGCTAAAAGCTTACTTTATCTTACTGAAGGACAACGTAATAAACAAGCTGAAACAATACTTAAATCGGCATTTTTTACTGCAGAAAACCATGAGATTATTTTGGTAAAAGAAATAGAATTTTATAGTTTGTGTGAGCATCATATATTACCATTTTGGGGTAGTGTCCATGTTGCCTATATGCCGAATAAGCATATTACAGGTCTTAGTAAAATACCTCGTATGGTAGATGCCTTAGCACGTAAGTTACAACTTCAAGAAAGGCTTACTAAAGAAATTGCTCATGCTATGCAATCGGCACTCTTGCCTTCTGGGGTAGCGGTTATGATAGAGGCTCATCATATGTGTATGATGATGCGTGGAGTGCAAAAACAGCAAACGACCATGAAAACCATTTGTTTTTTAGGTGATTTTGAAAATTTGGATAAGAAAAAAGAATTTTATAACCTACTTAGAGGTTAGTATTTCTATTTCCTTTTTTACCTGCAAAGCAATATTATCCCAGGCATATTTTTGATAATATTTTGGAGAGGTAGATACATATGGTTGTTGTTCAAATTGTATAATGGCGTTTGTTAAATCTTCAATATGATTGCTACAAAATAATTTGTTTATGGTGCAAGAGTTATCAATTCCCCAAGCACCTTCTATATAGCTCACTGCATTCATCCCATATCCTATTGCTTCTACCAATTTAGTTTTAATACCACCACCAGTATTGACCAAATTTAGAAAAATATCACATCCCGTATAATACAAGCTAATATCTTCAACAAAACCTAATAAAAAAATAGGGATGGGGCTATTTTTTACTATCTCTTGTATATCCTTGTTGGTTTTAGAACCAGTTACTATAAGTGCATACCTTCCTAAAGGATTTTTTTCTAACAATAGAGGGAATATTTTTTCTTGTATATCCTGCAAAGCCTTTTTGTTAGGAAGATAATCTAACGTACCATTAAAGAAAAAAAGTGTAGTATCAGTGGTGAGGTTAAGTGTATTGCAGATTTGTTTTTTTCCATTATTTTTTTCAGATAACAATAGGGGTATTTTTCTATTGATACCATAAGGTATTACTAAGGTATTTTCTATTTTTAGGTGCCATTGTTTTATTGCAAATTCTTGATCTTCTTCACTAATAAAAAATACCTTATTGGCTTTTTTATAACTTATGCCTTCCCAAATTTTTAGCAACCACCACCATTTTTTTCCTAAATTTTTGAATCGAAGATATTCTATATTATGAGAGTGTATAATAATTTTTTTCTTAGTAAAGTATTTTATAATAAGTTGATGAATTAAAAGATATGGATGTTCTAAGATAACTACATCAGGATTCTTGTCTTTTATAATTTTTAGCAACTTGAAGGATAAAAATAGATTGATATATTTTAATGAATTATTCTGAAAAATGAGAATAAAATTATAGGTAGTAAATATTTTTTTATTAGAAAGAGTACTAACAACTTGTGTTTTGGTTATATTGGCAAGGGCTGTATAAAAAAGATGAATACCTTTTTGCCCCCCCATATTAGCAGGTAATATTTTATAAGCAACTATTCCTAAAATACGAATCATTGAGACAAGATTATTGACATATAATTTTCTCAAAAATAAAGTATTCTAAAAATAGCATTTTCTTTTTTTTATAAAAAGCTTAATTTTGCCGTATTTATGCCTTTAGATTTAAAAATATTTTTTAAGAGAACACTTACTGCTATCGCATTTTTAATAGTAATGTGTATGGGTTTATTTTCAAATAATAATTCGTTTTTTGCTGCTTTGATTTTTGTCATACAATTTATTTGTTTTATAGAATATCAAAAATTGATAGGTCATATTTTTCCACCTTATCAGAAAATTGAAAAGTGGATACATATTTTATTTTATTTATGGAGTGTTGTTATCATTTATTTACTTACTCCAAATTATTGGAATTATGAAGTGTTTGGGCAATATAATGCGATTAGCTTTTTAGTATTTTTGTCTTTGTCTGGGGTATTCTTATTTTATTATTTTGAGGGTATGGATAGAGCAAATATTAGTTTTACCATGTTGGGATTGATATGGATTATCTTACCTTGTGTTACCTTATTACTTCTTCGTATTACAGATAATATTCCTTTTATAAAATCAGGCTATTTTTTGCCTATTATAGTATTTTTTACCATGTGGGTAAATGATACAATGGCTTATGTTATAGGGAGTTGGATAGGTAAAACTACTTTTTCAAAATATTCTCCTAAAAAAACTCTTGAGGGTACTTTAGGTGGTATAATTTGTAGTACGGCACTATTAGGGTGGTTTATTTTTTATATGCAATGGATAGAAGGCTGGCATGCATTTGCTATTGTTTTTGTTGCCTCCCTTGCAGGTATATTTGGTGATTTGTTTGAGAGTTTTTTTAAGAGAAAAGCCAAGGTTAAAGATTCGGGCAATTTATTGCCTGGACACGGTGGTTTTTTAGATCGTTTTGATTCTGTACTTTTTGCTGCTCCTATGGTTTGGTTGTATATTTATATTTGTCAATTATTTTAATAAAAACATTTTTATGAAAATTCATTATGAAGGTTTTGTATCTATACTGATAGCTATAGTTATAGTTGTGGTTATCAACATATTATCCTTTTATTTTATTAGATACAAACTTATTAGCTATACTTTATTAGTACTTACTTTACTAGTTTTAACATTGGTTATTTTCTTTTTCAGAGTTCCTAATAGAATAATGACTTTTAATGAGCATGCTATAGTGGCTCCTGCTGATGGCAAAATTGTTATGATAGCAGAAGTTATTGATCAAGAATATTTTAATGATAAAAGATTGCAAATTTCTATTTTTATGAGTCCTCTTAATGTTCATGTTAATAGATATGGTATTTCGGGAGAAGTAATTTATTCTACCTATCATCCTGGAAAATATTTGGTCGCATGGCATCCTAAATCCTCTATATTAAACGAACATCATACAACAGTTATTCGTAATGATAAAATTACTATTTTGGAAAAACAGATTGCAGGTTTTTTGGCAAGGCGTATTGTAAATTATGCGAAAGTTGGTGATAGCGTAAGACAAAATCAAGAAATGGGATTTATAAAATTCGGATCGAGAGTAGATATACTTCTTCCTATAGCTACAAAACATTCAGTAAAAATAGGTGATATTGTACAAGGAGGTACTACTATATTAGCTATTTACAAATAGCTGTTTTTTTGTAAAATTTTTCTATAAAACGTGTTGTGTTTTAAGCCAACTTAAGTTGATAGGTTGTATCCAGTTATCTTTTAATTCTTTTAAAGAATGAAGGGCATTATTAAAATATAATGTATTGTCATTAATAAATTTATTTTTATAAGCATATTGAATTTGTGAAAAGGGAATAATTTGTATCTTATCTTTTATAACAAAGGCTTGTAGCTGACGATCTAAAAAAGATAATTGGTAAGATTTTTCTATTTCTCGTACAAAATGAAAAAGGGTATCTGTGCTACAACCTCCAATTTTTTCTTCTTTTTCTTGAGCAATAAATATTAAAAAATATCCAAAAAAAATATTGCTGTATCCTTCTACCGAATTATCATGAGATGTCCATGATTGTATAAATTTTTGTAACTCACTTTCTATTTGCAATACCTGTGGCAGGGTAAGTAATTGAGCAGATTGAAAAATCCAGGATCTAGAATTTTCAGCAAAACAGGGGAGTAAATGTTGATAAGATAATTCCATCGTTCTTACTTATTCTTCAATTTTTATTTCTATATTTTTTTCTTTAAGAAGAGTTGCCCATTTGGCAATTTTTTTTATATCATGAACACGTACACGTGTATAGTCTAATTCGGGCAATAATAGTTTAAATGTTTCTATAAATTCTTTTTCGCCTTGTTGTGGATTATAGGTATAGTTTTTATCAATCAAGATTTTTAAAATTTCACCTAATAGAGTATCGTTTTTTTGGGTAAATACTTGAATATTAGAAAGTAAAGAAATAGGCGTACGTTGTGCATCTACAAAGATGGTTTTATTATCAGATAAAGAAGACAAAGAAATACCTTTTTTATTGTTTTGAGCAATAATTTGATATAGTCCAGGTTTTCCCGATACAGATACTATGTTGTTAAAAGCAATAGGCGTATTGTTCATATAAGTTTTTTATATTTTTTGCAAAGATATAAGGAAATATTATATACTAAAATAATTCTTTTTTGAGGTTAGAGTCTTTTTTTTAGAATAGGTATTAGTTGGTTTTTCCAATCTAAAAAGCTACCCTCTATAATTTTTTTTCTAGCTTCAAGCATCAAATTTTTATAAAAAGCTAAGTTGTGAATACTGGCTATTTGTAAGGCTAATAGCTCTCCACTTACAAACAAATGCCTTAAGTAACTCTTAGAATAATATTGGCTTATTTCGTTGGGAGTATTTTCATCAATAGGAGAGTGGTCATATTTCCATTTTTCATTACGCATATTTATAGTGCCTTGTGAGGTAAATAAATGAGCGTTGCGGGCATTTCGAGTAGGCATTACACAATCAAACATATCAATACCTAAGGCGATGGCTTCTAATAAATTCCAAGGCGTTCCTACACCCATCAGATATATTGGTTTTTCTCGAGAAGTATATTGTACGCACAAATCGCAAAACTCATACATTTGTGATTCGGGTTCTCCTACACTAAGTCCACCAATAGCTATTCCTGTGCTTGGATAGCTATCAATAGTTTGGCAGGAAATTTTTCTTAAATCCTCAAATACACTACCTTGGATAATAGGAAAAAAATATTGCTGGTGAGCATATAGATTTTCTGTATTATTAAAATTTTTCCAGCCTCTTTCTAACCATCTATGCGTACGTTCCATAGATTGCTGAGCATAGGCATAATGGCAAGGAAAAGGAGCACATTCGTCAAAAGCCATCATAATATTACTGCCTATGAGTCTTTGAATTTCTACTACTTTTTCTGGTGTAAAAAGATGTTTAGAGCCATCAATATGACTTTTGAAAAATACACCTTCTTCTTTGATGGTTCTATTGCTGGCTAATGAAAATACTTGATAACCACCACTATCTGTAAGTATATTTCTATCCCAATTTATAAAACGATGTAGTCCTTGTGCTTGATGCAATACTTCTGTAGTAGGTCTTAAATACAAGTGATATGTATTACCCAAAATAATTTGAAAATCAATATTTTTTAATTGTTGTTGAGATACATTTTTTACACTCCCTACAGTACCCACAGGCATAAAAACAGGGGTAAGAATATCTTGATGCGATAATTTTAAAATGCCAGCTCGTGCTTTTGATTTTTGATCTTTATATTCTATAGAAAATAGCTTATTCATAAATTTCACAAAATTACATCTAATTCTCTATTATCTTTGTACTTTCTTTATTAACTTTAAGGTAATATTATGGATATAGATATTTTTGTTTTTTTGTTTATAGGTATTGCTACTTATCAAATTCTTTATTTCTTAGTATTTTTTACCAAACCGTTGTTGTTTTCTTGCCCTATCAATTATATAAAATCAGCTCATACTTCTTGTAGCATAATTATTGTTTGTCAAAATGAGGAGGATTTTATAGAAAAAAAATTACCTTATTTTTTAAATCAAAAAACGACTATTCCTTTTGAAATTATGGTTGTTGATTTAAATTCTTCAGATAATACGCTATTTCTATTAAACGCATATCAAGAGCAATATTCTTTTTTAAAAAAAGTGAGAATAGAGCAAGACCCCAAATCTATTCCTATTAGAAACTATGCTTTTTCGGTAGGTGTTATAGAGGCATCATATGATAAAATAATATATATAGATAATCTAAATTTTTCATATTGTTCGCCTCATTGGTTAGAAGAAATGTTGTTACCTTTTAATAATCAATCTAAAAATGCAGTATTGGGATATACTACCTACAAAACAGACAATACCTTAATACATAAATGGCGAAGATATATTAACATTCATCACAATTTGATAAGTTGGGGATTTGTATCCTATAAGAGTCCTATATTTACCAAACTAAGTAATGTAATTTTTGATAAAACATTATTCTTAGAAGATAAAAAATTTGTACATACTAATCATCTTAAAGAATCTTATAAACAAGCTTATGGGTTACTAAAAAATAAAGAAATTTTTCTTAACAATAGTGCCAACACTATTATTTATGAAAAAATAGAATCAGATATATCTTTTGAATACAAAAAGTGGTATGGCAGTTTGTTTAGCTACACTAATTGGGGATATAATATGATTAATTTTTTCTACTTTATTAGTCAAATGTTTTTTTGGACACTGGGAGCTGTTTCAATTTATATTTTTTCTACTACTGAATTTATTGATATTGGCTTATTGTATACCTGGCTTTCTGTTTTTCTTTTTAGAGAATTTTTATATTTATTTTACTTTATAAGGGCAACTATCTATAAATTTAGAGAAAAAAATATGATAATAGGTTTATTTTTAGGAGATATTCTCTATGCGTTTCATGTAGTTTACTACTTTAAAAATATCTTTTCATTTAAGAAATTAGATTTGAAATAAAAATAAAGGTATAGAAAAAATAATTTACCTTAGCTTTGTCATCGTAGTAAGAAAAATTACACACTATTTAAAAATAACCACAGAATATGGAACAAGTAAAAAATAATTTTAGTTTGCGATCAGATTTTAGTATTAGATTAGCTGCTTTTGTAATGGATGTATTTATTATTTGCGTATTAGTATTTTTATTGGTTGTATTGGGTTTTGCAAGTTTATTTGCTGGGCTGGCGATATCGGATCAATATTCTAATAATACTTTTTTCTCAGGCGCATTTGCTGGTGGAGGTTTTGGGAGTATGGTGGCAATGATAGGTTTGTCTTATTTAATTGTCTTGCTTTATAGTTTGATAGAAGCATTTACAGGCGCTAGTCCTGGTAAAAGAATCTTAGGTTTGCAAATTGCCAATGAAGATGGAATTCAAGGCAATATAAATTTATATTTTAAACGATGGGTAATTAAAAACGTAGGGGGTTTTGTATCATTAATCACATTTTTATCTTGGATAGGCTATTTATATAATTTTCTTATTTTTATAGGATGTTTTTTCGTATTAGGAGAGAGAAGGCAAGCTTTTCATGATATGTGGGCAAAGACAGCAGTGTTTAGAAAGAAAGATATTATTCAGAAAGAAAGTTAAAAACTATATTTTTTAATTTAAAAAATTAAATTTTATGATGAATCAGTCAAAAACATACGCCCTACCGATTATTATTATGTTTGCACTTTTTGCAATGATATCATTTGTTACAGGGCTATCTAACCCTTTTGGAATAATTGTAAAAAACCAATTTGGGGCATCTAATTTTATGTCGCAATTAGGTACCTTTGCTAATTTTTTAGCCTATGCATTTATGGGTATTCCTGCGGGTTTATTACTTACGAGAATAGGCTATAAAAAAACTGCCTTAATTGCCATAGTAGTAGGCTTTTTTGGTGTAGGTATTATGTATCTTTCAGGGGCAATGGAGAGTTTTGGAATATATCTTTCAGGGGCTTTTGTAGCGGGGTTTTCAATGTGTATGCTCAATACGGTGGTTAATCCTATGCTCAATACTCTTGGTGGTGGTGGTAAAAAAGGAAATCAGTTGATTCAGTTTGGAGGTTCTATTAATTCTCTTTCAGCTACAATAGTACCTGTTTTTTTAGGTTATCTTATAGGAAATATTGTACATGCTTCTATAGATAAAGCGAATCCCGCATTATTTATTGCAATGGGAATATTTGCATTAGCTTTTTTAGTATTATCCATTGTTAAAATTCCTGAACCACACAAAGAAGAGAAACAACTTGCACAAGTAAAAGATAAATATTCGCCACTTTCATTTCGTCATTTTTTTTTAGGAGCTATTGCTATTTTTATTTATGTTGGGGTAGAAGTAGGTATTCCTAATTTTCTTAATTTATTTCTTACTGATCCTATAGAAAAAGGTGGTTTGGCTATGGATACCACTATGGTGGGGGCAGTGGTAGGCACTTATTGGTTTTTAATGATGATAGGACGTATTTTTGGTGGTATTATTGCTTCCAAAATTGCTCCTAAAGTGATGCTTTCAGTTGTTGCTGGTTTGGGTGCTATATTGGTATTGATAGCCATTTTTATACCTACAACTATTATGGTAAATATGCCTGTATTTGAGTCTAATATTTCTTTTGTGTTTGCGAAAGTACCTTTAAGTGTATTATTGTTTGTGCTTTGTGGGCTTTCTACGTCTGTCATGTGGGGTGGGATTTTTAATTTAGCAGTGGAGGGATTAGGTGTAAAATATACCGCTATGGCTTCGGGTATTTTTATGGTTATGGTATGTGGTGGAGGGATACTTCCATTAGTACAAGGACAAGTTGCCGATATGACTAATTTTATAAATAGTTATTGGGTTATATTTGCGGGTTGTCTTTATATTTTATACTATGCTTTAATAGGTAGTAAAAATGTGAATAAAAATATTCCTGTAAACTAAATTATTATTTTAGGATAAAGGTTATTTAGAGCAATCCCTATAGTGTAAATTGTTAAAGAATGATTTTGTAGTAACCAATTTTGATACAGAACTAGAAATAATAAGGTAAATGAAGAATTAAAATAATAAGGATATGATTAAGTAATAAAATTATTTTTGTTTTATAGTAAAAGATATACATTTGCATAAATAAAAAATAAGCCAATATGAAAGTTGCAGTTGTAGGATCTACTGGTTTGGTAGGCTCAAAAATATTACAAATATTAGAAGAAAGAAATTTTCCACTTACAGAAATTTATCCTGTAGCTACAGAAAAATCTGTAGGGAAGAAAGTGCTATATAAAGGAGAAAAATACAAGGTGATGTCTTATCAAGAGGCTTTTGGGAAAAAACCTCAATTAGCTATCTTTTCTGCCGGAGCTGCAACCTCTCTTAAGCTCGCTCCTTTATTTGCAAAAGTTGGTTGTAAGGTGATAGATAACTCTTCTGCATGGCGTATGGATACTACCAAGAAGCTAATAGTGCCTGAGGTGAATGCGGAGCTTATACAAAAAGAAGATATGATTATTGCCAACCCAAATTGTTCTACAATACAAATGGTAGTCGTGCTTAATCCATTACACAAAAGATATAAGATAAAAAGAGTAGTGGTAAGTACTTATCAGAGCGTAACAGGTACAGGGCAAAAAGCTGTAGACCAGCTTTTGGCAGAAAGAAAATATTTGTCAGCTGACAAAATATATCCCTATCCTATTGATTTAAATATTATTCCTCATATAGATGTTTTCTTAGATAATGGATATACTAACGAAGAAGAAAAGATGATTAGAGAAACTTGTAAGATAATGGCAGATGATAGCATTAAAGTAACTGCAACAACAGTGCGAGTTCCTGTAATTGGAGGGCATAGTGAAAGCCTGAATATTGAGTTTGAACAAGATTTTGATTTGAAAGAAGTACGTGAGATTTTATCAAAGACTGAAGGTGTCGTTGTTGAAGATAATCCTACAGAAAATAAATATCCTATGCCTTTGTATGCCCATGAAAAAGATGATATTTTTGTGGGACGTATACGTCGTGATTTTTCTCACTCTAATGCGCTTAATCTTTGGATAGTATCAGATAATCTTCGTAAAGGAGCTGGGACAAATGCAATACAAATTGCAGAGTATATGATGAAGCAACAATTATTGTAATTCTTTTAGTTAGACATAATTCGTACCATCAGTAAGTTCATTCTACTATCTTTTGTAGTTAGCAAAAATAAGAACTTCATTTATTGAGGTATAGTTGTAGACTTTTACCTATTTTATATTTTAAAAAATTTCATAGTGTTTGCTTATCTATGTCTATAGTCATTATTTCTTGTAGATTTTAAAGTTTCTTTAAAGAAAATACATTACAAAGTAGCAAGCTATTTAATCCTAATTTCTAGGAGGTAGTCCATTATTTATTAGTTAATAAATTTATTGTAGTTTTTCATCAACATATTGGATATAATAAGAGGAAAAATGGAAAGTGAATAAGGCAAAACCCTTGTAATGACTACAAATTTTGAGCGGAGACTTGCAAACATTAGGTAGGAATTTCCTATTTTTTGTAGTGAAGCAGCGATGATTTTTCACAAAAATGCATATTATATGCACAAGATATAGAAGCAAAACCAGAACAAAAAAATCTAAATTTTAATAAAAAGTATTAAATTTTTTATACATTTCGTGGATTATATTTATACAAAAGGGAGATTGGTTATAAAAAGAATTTTCTTTTATTAGAGAGAATATTATACATTTGCATAAGCAGAGATGCTATATCAGTTTAATGAGACTGTATTGAAAACTGTTGACTGTAGAAGTTCTCTTTATCTTTCAATGTAATTTTTTAGTATTTGTACGAACCAAAACAAGTAAAAAACAATAAGTAAAATCAGTTATTGGAACAACTTCTGTCGGGGTATTTTCTTCAATTTTTGCTTTTTTAGGTGTAGTCTCTTGTTGTGGTATGCCTGTCTGGGATACTGGCATGGCTTGCTATTGGAACTTCACAATTAAGTTTCTTTGCGGATTACCGTCCTTGGGGTAGCTATCGGAGTCCTACTATTGAGTTTTTGGAACACTTATTTCAAAAAACAATTATCAGGAGGCACTTCTGTAAATAGTTGTTGTACCCTCCTGACAAGGATGAAAAATAGAAATCAAATTTGGTTCAGAAGATATTTTTATGGATTGCTGCAATTGTACTTACTTCTATGTTTTTATTGAAAACCAAAGTGAACCTACTCCCGAAATTTCTACACATGATACTCCCGTACAAATTTAAAGTGACCAAACGGGCTTTTGCTTTTAATAATAGAGATGAATACATTTTTAGATACACTTCAATATTTTGTATAGATAACCATTGAGTTAATAGTACACTGTTCTTGTTTATCTGTATTTTGGTTGCAATTATATTGATGTATATTCCTACTGACAAGATAAGATAGAAAAGAGCTTCTCAGGTAAAGGATTACTGGGAAATATTTTTGATGCAGCTTATCATCGGGATGCTTGCTGTACTAGTTGGAATTAAAGCAGCGGTAATCTATTTTATCGTAGCATTTATTTGGTAGCGTTTGGTGCTATTCTGCAAAAGATGGGTGAACAGAAATATATATTAAAAATGTTCGAGTGAAACCAAGTTGTTGCGATGGTTTTGTGGCAGTTGTAAACAAACGAGTATTATCATTTAAAGGCAAATTTAAATTTGTATTTACTGCTGCATGGGGAAGTCTATGTTCAATTATGTGTTATCTGTTAATTGCTATTGTGTGCTGTTATTTACGGATATATGCCCCAAAATTTTGTAATAAAAATTGCAGGTGAAGATAATATCTATTTGGCTATACCTATTGCAGCTATTTTAGGTGTATCGTTATACATTCGTGCTGAAATCGCAATTCCAATCAGCATGCATTAATGGATAAAGGTATGAATATCAGCACTGTTATTTCCCTTATTATTGGTGATATAGGAATGGAAATTCAAAAAATGAGTATGCTTACTAGCATCTTCAAAGAAAATTGGTAGCCATGATTTTCCTAACAGCAATAGTTGGTGGATATGTGTTTAACATCTTATTGTAAATTATTAAAATAGAAATAACAATAGAAAAGAAAGAAGAGAAAAAAGGGTCTTGGCCTCGTTGTTTATCCCTACATATAGTTCGTGTTCTGAAAGTAGCATGATTGAAGAGGTGAAAGAAAAGGTTACTAAAAAACAGGAAACCACTTGTAATCAATACTATTTCAATGGCAAACGCGAAAAATATATAAGAGCAGACTATGCCATATGCTAATTATAGAGCATTCATTTTCTAGTATATTGCGCTTAGTTTTTTTATTGCTTGTTGTCTGTATTTCTCTATCTTTTCAAAGAAAATTTTATCATTGTTAGATAAATCAATACAGTCAGCATTACTCGATGTGGTTTTGATCTGACTTAATCGTGTTACTCTATTTTACTCCAGATACATCATCTCTTCCCAAATACACTATCATCTGTGTCATACCTATTCAGTCCCCATGTCTTTTCTTTATCCTCAATATTAATAGTATAATCTCTCTTCATTTTTGGGAAGATATAAAAACATCAGCATTCATTATTTCTTCAAGTAAATGGTTAAATTCTGCATCTGTTAAAAGAACTCTGTTCAATGCCTATAGTATAGACTTGGTTCTAAAGTTTTGTTATAGTGTATCCTTCGTAGTAATATCATTGTGATAAATATATTTAAGTTCTATTAATTTCTCACTAAAACTACCTTGTATTTATTTCTCTTTTTTCATGGGATACACTTTAATTATGCTAAAGATATTAAAAAAAATTAATATCCTAATTATTATATGATTAAAGATGGATGTTTTGGAGAGGAGCCAATAGCACCGGTATTATACTTGCAGGTATCATTAATGCAGCACTTCCATCAACCCAAGTGATAGGTATCAATTGTTTAAAGTATCCTCTTATTCATCAAGAAATTGATACTCTTTTAAAGCATCCTAAAATATATAGCATATTATCAGAATATTATTTTTTGGGGTTTTCCTAAGTATAAAAATGAGTTACTTGATTTTATGAATGGTTTTATAAACATACCAAGATTCTTTTAGATTTTATATATAGTAGAAAAATAGTATTTGCTATAGAAAGGTTATTTTTAAAAAAAAGAAGAAGAGTTACTTATTAGAAATAAGTAACTCTTCTATATGATTAATATGAATGAAAGTAAAAACTATTTGGCACGTTTTTCATCAGAAACAGTTAGTTTTTTTCTTCCTTTTTTTCTTCGATTTGCTAATACACCTCTTCCTGCGTCTGTTTGCATTCTTTTTCTAAAGCCATGTACGGTTCTTCTTCTTCTACGATGAGGCTGAAATGTCATTTTCATAATTGTATAATACTTTTATTCCTGTTGAATAAGTTAATTATTTTTTTTTGTAGTTTTAGGATTAGTAGGAGGAGGTGTTTTCATTTGACCTGCTGCTGCGGCCGCTGCTTGTTTTTCTAATTCTGCTGTATCTATACCTAATTCTTTTAGTAATAATAAAGAAATATCTTCAGCAGGAGGAGCATATAATAAAGCATTATAGCTAAAAATATAAGTATACTTATTTTTGTCAACTACTTGTTTTAGAGCCTCACCCACTTTTTGATATAAAGGTTTTAATAATTCTTCTTGTTTAGATTGCATGCGAGATTGTGCATAAGATTGCCAATTTTGTAGTTGTTGTTGTAAATCATCAAGCTCTTTTGCTATTCGTTGCTTTACAACATCATTTTTTTCAATTTTCATCAAGCTGTCTTTCTTTGTATATTCACTTATCAAGTAAGGAAGTAAAGCATCTAAAGAATCTTTTTTAAATTCTTGAAGTTGGGTTTCTATATTTTTTACCTCAGGTAAAAACATTACAATTTGGTCTACATTGGTATAACCAAACTTTTGTTGGGCAAATGTACTCATTCCTATTAATAAGGTAAATGTAATAATTAAATTAAATTTTTTCATACTAAAATCTTTTATTTATAATTAAATTTTTCTTGCAAAGATATAATTTTTTACGTTTTATTTTTTATTTTATTTAAAGTTGTACTACAGAACCTCCATTTTTTATATTTTTTTTGTTTAGCTTCCCAGTTCCTTTTACCTCAACCTTACTATTATTGTTTACGTTGGCATCAAATTTATCATTACAAAGAATGGTAACTACACTATTATCATTACAATCTACAGATATTTTAGAGGCTTGCAATAGAGCAGCATCAACGATAGAATTATTAGTAGCGTCAATATGTAGTTTTTGGGTATTTCCATTAAGTGTAATTGCTGATTTTGCTTTTGCAACAATTTCTAAATTAGAGTTATTTTCTATAGATAAAATAGCCATACTAGCACCTTTAGCTTGGATATAAAGATTTCCTACATCAAGAAGAGCATTTGTAATTTTACTTTTATTATTAAGCTCTATACGTAATTTATTGGCACTTAATTTACTGGCAAAACTAATATCACATGGTTTATTAATAGAAATATGACTTAAACTTTTACAATATATCGTAGCTGTAGCCACAGCACTCATATTTTTGGGTTTATTTTTTACTTCTATAATAAGGTCAGAACCATTTGAATTTATATTGATAAATGAGGCAAAAGCAGGGTCTTCTGTGTATAACACTACTTTTTCTTCACCATTAGGAATAATGGTAATAGATAGAGAACTATTGACGATTAATTTTGAAAAAGGTCCTATCATGCGAGTCTGAGATTTTGATCCCTGAGCTTGAAGATTCCCTAATAAAAAGACACTCATTAAGGCTATTACATAAAATATTCTCATAATATGTTAGAAT
Source organism: Chitinophagaceae bacterium (assembly GCA_051647125.1). Lineage (GTDB taxonomy): Bacteria > Bacteroidota > Bacteroidia > Chitinophagales > Chitinophagaceae > JBOFDP01. The sequence goes on from JBOFDP010000111.1 coordinate 14,421, forward strand.
TTATATTTTTTACGATTTAACTATTTATATCCTTTATAATGTTACTGTATATAGCAATATAAAAAAGTGGTGAGAGACGGGATTGAACCGCCGACACAAGGATTTTCAGTCCTTTGCTCTACCAACTGAGCTACCTCACCAATATATTACATCTTTATATTGCTAACAATGAACTTCTGCAAAGATATAAGTTTTTTTTAATCTAAAAAGTTATATCCCATATTTACATAAAAAATGTATCCACATAAGTTTTATGTTTTCTAAAGTATAGTCATTTTCTCCTAACTCTTTTACAGCTTTTTCTAAATCTATGGTTTGCAGGGTTTTGAAATAATTGATAATATCGTTTTGATCGTATTGGTCAAATATTTCATTGAGAAGATATTCTATTTTTAGCTTTGTTCCACTTATGGCTAAGGAAATCATTTGGTCAATAATTTCTTTTTCAGTTACACCTTTATTTCTTGCAATGGTATCTAAAGGAATTTTTTTGTCGATTTGTTGAATAATGTAAAATTTTAACGTGTTTGTGTCCGCCACATTTTTCATTATAAACATTTCGTCAGGTTTTATAATATTATTTTTATCTAAATACTGAGCAATAAATTCCACAAAAGGTTTTCCGTATTTATCCGCTTTAGGTTTGCTTACTCCATGGCATTTTGTTACCAATTCTTCTAAAGAGATAGGGAAAAAAGTACACATATCATTAATGGTAGTATCCATAAAAATAATATAGGGAGGGAGGTTAAATTTTTTCCCCTGCTCAAAGCGAATTTGTAAAAGTTGTTTTTTTAAATTTTCATCTAAAGCTACAGAGCTATATTCCTCCTCAATTTCTATTTCCTCCTCATCAAAACCTTCATCAAACGTACTATTGATAGGAATTTTTATAGATTCAGGTTTTTTAAGGTATTTTATGCCTTTTTCTGTAATTTTTAAAATTCCAAAATGTTCAATATTCTTCAATAAAAATTCTTTTAATAAACATTGGTGAATGATAGAACTCCAATAGGTTTCATCAAAATCTTTTCCTTTACCAAAGCAATCTAATTTGTCATGATCAAACATTTGTACTTTGGAGTTTTTTTTTCCTATCAAGGTATTAATTATATCTTCTGCTACAAAGTTTTCTTTTAATTGTTGTATGGCTGTAAGTACTAATACAATACTGTCCTTTACCTCTACTTTTTCCTTTGGGAAAAGGCAATTATCACAGCACTCACAATTAGCTTGCTTATAGTTTTCTCCAAAATAATGTAGTAAAACCTTCCTTCTACAAATACTACTTTCAGCATAGCTACTCATTTCTTGTATGAGTTGAGAGGTGATTTCTCGTTCTGTAAGGGGTTTTTTCTTAATTAAATGTTCTAATTTGTAAACATCTTTTAGAGAATAATACAAAATACACTTACCATATACGCCATCTCTTCCGGCACGCCCTGTTTCTTGATAATAATTTTCTATAGATTTGGGAAGATTATAATGGATAACAAAACGAATATCAGGTTTGTCAATTCCCATCCCGAAGGCTATAGTAGCTACAATTACCTGAACATCTTCACTAAGAAATTGATCTTGCCGTTCGGAGCGTATTTTACTTTCTATACCAGCATGGTAAGCTACTGCTTTTATTTTATTGATATTTAAGATTTCTGCAAGTTCTTCAGTAGTTTTTCTGTTAAGTGTATATATAATACCGCTCTGCCCTTGCATTTGGGAAATAAATTTTACAATACTTTTTATAGTTTGTTCTTTAGATAGTTTAGGTTGTATTTCGTAGTAAAGATTTTTTCTATTAAAAGAAGAGATGACAATAGTAGGCTTTTTAAGCCCTAAGTTTTTGACAATATCTTTTTGTACCTTAGGGGTAGCTGTGGCAGTAAGTACAATAAAGGAGAGCGAAGGATTTATCTCTTCAAAGACTTCTCTTATTTTTCTATATTCTTGTCTAAAATCATGCCCCCATTCTGAGATACAATGAGCTTCGTCTACAGCTACAAAAGAAATATTAAGGTCATAGAAAAAGCTAAAATTTTCTTTCTTTGAAAGTGTTTCTGGAGCTACGTAAAGCATTTTTGTTTTTCCACTGAGGAGGTCTTCTTTTACTTTTTTTTCTTGCGCTCTATTGAGTGTAGAGTTTAAAAAATGAGCAATATCTTCATTCTGGCTATAGCTACGTACTAGGTCTACCTGATTTTTCATTAAAGCTATAAGAGGAGAGATAATTATCGCACATCCCTCACTCATCAATGCAGGTAGTTGATAGCACAAGCTTTTTCCGCCTCCTGTAGGCATTAATACAAAAGTATCTTGTTTGTTTAGGATAGATTGAATGGCATCTATTTGTAAACCTTTAAACTCTGTAAATCCAAAAAATTTTCTTAAGGACTTTGTTAAATTAGCTTTACTAAATGGTTTGCTGGTTATAGGGTTCTTTTTTTCCTTCATTTTTTAATAAGAATTGAGCAACTAATTTACGTAAAAAAAAAGAACCTAACAAATCCTTAGTCTTTTTAATAAAATTTGTAATATAACTTGAAATAGAAAATTTTACTCCGAGGTATTTGGGTAATATAAATTACTATAGCTAATTCTATGCTTTTATAGGTGTATATTTTATTTTATGTAAATATAACGAATAGAGTAAAAATAACCATGATACTACAGCAAATCCTGAAGCCAGAAACATAGGCATATTAATATTAAATCCTTTTATAAGATAGGCGTCTAAAATGGGGGGAATAAGCATTCCTAAAGATGCCATCGATTGATTTACCCCTAACATAGAACCTTGTTCCTCATTTTTTGAAGTAACAGATACCTTAGCAGCAATATTAGGTACTGTGAGTGCTTGGAAAACAGCTAATAAAGGAAAGATATAATAAAGCATATTGCCTTGTTGTATGCAAGTAATACCAAAGACAGCAATGCCATATCCTAATATACTTATTTGTAAAATTTTTGTAGGTTGATAAATAATGCTTAGTTTTCTATTCAGTAGCCCTTGTGTGAGGATAATCCATAAGCCAATATATCCAAACCAATATCCCATTTGTTGTATAGAATAGTGAAATTTGCTTTCTGTAAAGAGCTGAATATAATTTTGGAAGCATGACATAGCAGCAGAAAATAAAAAATTAATTAAAAATATATCTCTTAAAACAGGGTGTTTAAATGCTTTTTGGATATTCTTAAAACCTTCATTAAGTTTAGTTTTTTCAATTATCTTATAGTGTAATGTTTCCTTAAAAATAAAGTATATGTTTATTAAATTTAGGAGATTCAGAAATGCAGTAATAATATAGGGTGTATACATTGTGAATAAAGGAGATTTAGAAGAATCTGAGAAAAATCCCCCTAGAAAAGGACCTATTATAAAACCTACGCCGAAACACATGCCAATATATCCAAATACTTTAGAACGATTTTTAGGGCTAGTGATATCTGCTATGGCAGATTGGGCAATAGTGATATTACCTCCCATAAAACCTGCAATAATTCTACTTACAAAACAAAGTATAATATCCTTTTCGTAGATAGCTATAGCAAATAGTATATATCCCGTGAAACTACCCAATAAACTTGCCAATAGCATTTTTCTTCTTCCATATTTATCTGCCAAAGAACCTAATATGGGGGCTCCTATAAATTGAGCTATTAAAAAACTGGCAATAATGTACCCTAAAAATAAGGTTCTATCACCTTCGGAATAACCTATTAAAAAACCATATTTTGGTTGTGTAAGTAGAGGAGTTATAATAGGTAATACGATACCTACGCCTAACATATCTATTAATACAATAGAAAGTAGAGAAATAAGAGATTTTTTATAATGTTTAATTATATTTTTTGTATACATAAACTAATAATTAAGCTTAAAATAAAAAGCAAATATACAAGATGATTTTTAAGCGAGTAGCCTCTTTTTTGATAAAAAAATAGCATGTTCCTAAACCATAAAAAAAAATAAGTAATTCGGTGGCAATGATTCTTAGTATCATGCTTAAACGATATGCTGTAGAATATTACTGAAGGCACTTCGTTTTTTGCCATTTGAAGGGAAAATGCTAGTGCTGGTGGGGCCTGTACATGCACCGGAAAGCAAACCACAAATCTCAAAATAAGTTTTTCTAAAATAAACTTTTGCAATAACACCTATTATTATTAGGGGTATAATAGTAATACAACAAGCGATAAATATCATTTGCCAAGTATTTCCGGAGGAAATACTTGGGATAATCCTGGTCCAGCAGTAAGACCTACACTAGCTAAAAATAAACTAATACCCATATTTCTTACCATAAGATTGGCACTGTTAAGTAGTGTAATTATTAAGATATAACCTATTTCCAAAACTACTTAATAGAAGAGTTATAATAAGAGGACCACCTGCTTAGTCCTATCTTAATAGGTATATTGGTTAAGGTAAAAGGGATACTTCCTAAAATTACACCTAATACAATACCAATAAATATAGGTGCTAAGTCAGGGGTTTCTAATTTTTTATAGAGTTGCCCAGTACTTTGGTTGCTATTTCTATACATTCCTCTGTACCTACTATTCTTACCTTATCTCCAAGTTGAAAAATGGTATCACCATTAGTGACTATACAGATACCTGCTCTTTCTAATCGAGAAAGTGGAATTCCTTGTTGGTGTAGAGCTGTAATATCCCCCAGGCGTTTATGGGTAATTTCAGAACGAATAACTATTACATATTTAGATACTAATTCATTGGATTCTATTATTTTTAAATCTGCATCACACTCATTTCCAATAATTAGTTTTAATTGTGGTAGATGTTTTTTTTGAGTTACTACTAATAATATATCGCCTTCATAAAGAATAGTATTAGGTGTAAATACTTCCCCATTATGTATTACTCGAGATACTACAATATGTGCATTGTTTAACAGTTCAAAAATGCTTCTTAAAGATTTACTAACCAATTGTTTATTTTCTACTTTTAGATGAATAGCAATGGGTTCTTTTTGATTTATAAAGCGTAATTTTTTTATGAAGTTCTCTTTGTTCTGTTAAATTGATTTTTAAAATCCATTTTAAAAATAAGATACTAACAATAATACCAAATATACCAAAAGGATAGGCTAAGGTATAGGTTAGAGACATGAGTGTTTCCATATCTTGAAATCCTAAATCATGTAAAGCAAATTGTGCAGTACCCAATCCGGGTGTGTTGGTTACAGCCCCACTCATGAGTCCAGTAATGACTACGATGTGTTGTTTGAACCAAAAATAACAAACAATAGCTATTGCTACGCCAGAGATTACAATAATGGCAGCAAGGATATTTGAGGTAAGTCCTGTTTTCTTCAGGCTCGAAAAAAAGCCAGGTTCTATTTGAAGACCAATACAATAAACAAACAATAAAAGTCCAAAATCTCTAAGGAAATAAGCTAAGTCCTTTTGTACTGTACAGTAAGACCAGAGAAAGAGGCTAAAATACCTAAGAATAAAATCCAGCTAAGTCCCAAAGAAATACCAAAAATCTTGATTCTTTCAAGCCAAAACCCTACATTAACCACTAAACCAAATACTACAATTGTTTGAGCAACTCCATGCTCTAAAAATAAAGACTGAAACCAGGACATACTTTCATTTCTATTTTTGATAAAAACTACAAAGTTTCCATAGCTTTTTGTAAAATGATATAAATCATAATTTAAAACAATTCTATATTCTTTTATTTTTTGATAATTTTATAAAATAGGTTAATGTCTTAGTTCTTTCTATAATGTTTTATCCCTTTTTTAAGATATTTGGAACAATATTTTAGAAAATCTTTTTTGGTAGCTTTATAATTTAATATACAAGTAATTAACACTTATTTTTGATTTTTCTTTGATCATAGTTTATTTTGTAGCGTAAGATGAAGGAGAACTATATTTTAAACCAGGGAATGGCAAATAGAATGAGTATATAAGCAATCAAATTCCATGCTAATAATTTTCGATATTTTTTATTATCTGAAAGTTTATTACTCTTAAGACCTATTCGAGAAATATGTACCAATATAAGTGCTATAAACATTAGCAAGGGGTGTTCTAAGAAGAAAAACCGCTGTTCTTTTTGTTGCATAATAGCTTTAAAATTGGAGGATTCAATAAGTTGTAACCCCCAGCTTCCCCAAATCCATAAAATAATACCAAGTATAAGCATAATATCAATACAGATAGAATATATTAAACTTATTTTTTCTATTATCTTTGAAAATGGACTTTTGTTTAACCAGCCATATGTGCTTACACACACTATCATAAACCCAAGTATTAATATCCCCCAACGTACCATGCTGTGAATAGAGAGAGTCAAAGGAATATTAAATGTAATATCTGTTAATAACATAAATTTTTTATTTTATTTTCTACAAAATAAAGGTTATTTTTTAATTTTCAAATAAAATATTCATTAATAGAGAAATAGACTTTAGGAAATATTTATTCCAAAAAGGTTAATAAACGTAAGAGTTTATATTAGTAAATTTTTTTTTTTAAGAATTACAAGATTTATTTGTTATCTTTGATACGAACGGTAAAAATTTAAAATTTTGTTCTTATGAAAGGGTTACATTTTTATAGAGATGAGCTTGTAAATTTGGAGTCTTCTTTATTCCATGAATATTTACTGACAGATGGTAATGGAGGATATTCTTCTTCTACTATTATTCAATGCCCAACGCGTAAATATCATGGTTTGTTTGTAGCAGCTATACCTGAATATAATGACAGTCGTTTTATCTTTTTATCAAGTGTAGAAGAAACTATTATTGGCGAAGGGCAAAAATTTCATTTAGGGATAAAAAAATATGCTAAAAAATATTACCCACAAGGTCATAAATATATTGAAGAAATTGATTTTAGAAAGATACCTACATATTGGTATAAAGTAGGAGATATAATATTGAAAAAAGAGATATTAATGCCTAAAGAGGAGCATAAAATATTTGTCCGATATACGGTAGAAGAATCTTCTCAGTTGTTTGACTTTCGTTTGCGGTTATTTTTGAGTTTCAGAAGAATTCATGAGCTTACTTTTGCTAATAACGACATTAATAAAGATCCTCGATACATTAATCAGGGGGTTGGTTTTAAGTTGTACGAAGCACTTCCTGAAATGTGTGTGCAAACAAGTAAAAAAGCGGATTTTTTCTTTGATCCTACATGGTATTGTGATATAAAATATTTGAAAGAAAAACTACGTGGATATCCTTACATTGAAGATAATTTTGTACCGGGATATTTGCAATTAAAATTGAAAAAAGGAGATAGTTTTGTATTGAGTGCTTCCTTGCAAGAGTTAAACCCTAAAGCAATAGAAAAGGATTTTGATAAATTTTTGAAAAAAATACCTGTAAAAAAAGACTTTGGTACTACCTTAGTAGCTGCAGCAAAAGATTTTTTAGTCACTACCAATAATGAAAAGCATGAGGTGATAGCAGGGTACCCTTGGTTTAGTAGATGGGGACGAGATACTTTTATTGCATTACCTGGTCTTACACTATATGCTGATGGCAATGAAAAATCATTTACTGATGTAATGGATACAATGGTTAAAGAAATGAAAAATGGTCTTTTCCCGAATATTGGAAGAGGAGATTCGGCGGCATTTAATTCTATAGATGCTCCTTTATGGTTTATTCGTGCTGTGCAACACTATGCTATTTGGAAGAAAGATATTGTATTTGTATGGAAACAATATGGAGAATATGTGAAGCAAATTATAGATACTTTTGTAGCGGGGGTAGGCAATACGATTGGTGTTAGTGAAAATGGATTATTATGGGCTTATGAACCAGGTAAAGCACTTACATGGATGGATGCTATAGTTAATGGTAATCCTGTTACTCCACGTTACGGATACGCTGTCGAAATTAATGCTTTATGGTATAATGCCCTTTGTTTTGCGATAGAGGCAGAGAAGTCCATGAAAAAAAGAACATTTATCAACAAATATCAAAATTTTCCTGTTAAAATAGAGATCTCATTTCTTGATGTATTTTGGTTGGATAAAAAAGGATATTTGGCAGATTCTGTGCATTTTGGTGTTAAGGATATGAGTTTAAGACCCAATCAAATTTTTGTCATAGCATTTCCTTATTCTCTCATAAAAGATAAAGAGAAGGAGTTGTCTATTTTTAAATCTGTACGTAATAACCTACTTACTCCTAAAGGATTGCGTACATTGTCTCCAGAAGATCCAGCTTATAAAGGCTTATATGAGGGTGTTATCGATCATAGAGATATTGCTTATCATCAAGGCACTGTATGGCCTTGGTTGATTCGTCCTTATGTGGAAGCTGCCCTTAAATTTAATAATCCTATAGAAATAGAACGGGTACAAAAATTGATGGAAAGTTTTAAAGAATGTATTTCTGATCATGGTGTAGGGTATATTTCTGAGGTGTATGATGGCGACCCTCCACATAAAGCGTCAGGATCCATTGCCCAAGCATGGAGCATCTCTGCGGTGTTACGTGCATTGTGTTTAGTAGAATCGTTTTTAGAGAAACATAAACAAAAATAACTTATGAAAATATTAATGTTTGGATGGGAGTTTCCTCCTCATATATCGGGGGGATTAGGCACAGCATGCTATGGGATTGTGAAAGGATTAGAAAGACATCAAACAGACATTATTTTTGTAGTACCCAAAGCACATGGGAATGAATTTGGTTTTAGAGGAAAAATAATTGGTGGTCAAGGCAGAACAGTAACCTATAAAAGTAATGCTAGTTTTTATGGACTAAAACATACGGTGTATCAAGAAGTGTATTCTAAAATGGTTCCTTATATGAATGAGCAAGAATTTTGGGAAACTCATAATAATGTAGTTCTTGATAAAACAGGAGTAGAAGTTTCTACGCATCAAGAAACAGTTCATTTTACTGGAACTTATGGAGTCAATCTTATGGATGAAGTTAATGCGTATGCCGCAGTTAGCACACAAATCGCCCAAGAACATTCTTTTGATATTATTCATGCTCATGATTGGCTTACTTATATGGCAGGTGTGCTTGTAAAATATAAAACAAATAAGCCTCTCATCATACATGTACATGCTACAGAATTTGATAGAAGTGGAAAAAATATTAATATTCGAGTATATGAAATAGAACGATTAGGAATGATACATGCGGATGCTATTATTGCTGTAAGCCAGCTTACCAAAGATACTATTGTGGAAAAATACTATATTGCTCCTGAAAAAGTATTTGTAATTCACAATGGTGTAGACTTTAAATGTAATATTGATAATCGATTTAAAAAAGGAACAGATGAAAAAATTATTACCTTTTTAGGAAGAATTACTTTTCAGAAAGGTCCCGAATATTTTGTAGAAGCAGCAAAATTATTACTTGATCGTGTAAACAATGTAAGATTTATTATGGCTGGCGGTGGAGATATGCTTCCTCGTATTGTAAAACAGGTTTCTCGGGCTAAAATAGGAGATCGGTTTAATTTTGTAGGTTTTTTAAGAGGAGAAGAAGTTCAAACTATGTTTTCTGCTAGTGATATTTATGTCATGCCTTCTGTTTCTGAGCCCTTTGGAATATCTCCTTTAGAAGCGATGTCGCTTAATGTACCAGTTATTATTTCCAAACAATCGGGTGTTGCTGAGGTGCTAAAGTATGCTTTAAAAATAGATTTTTGGGATGTTGAAGGTCTTGCTAATGCCATGTATGCTTTAATTCAATATAAAGCTTTGAATGAAACTTTACAAGTTAAAGGGAAAGAAGAGGTAGATACAGTAACTTGGGCAAGTGCTTCTGACAAAATATTTAAGATATATAAAAATATTAAATAAAAAAAATTATGAAACAAAAATCGATTTGCTTTTATTTTCAAGTACACCAACCTTATCGTTTACGTAGATATCGCTTTTTTGATTTAGGACATAATCATCATTATTTTGATATGCCTGCTAACGAAAGCAGTATGAAAAAAATAGCAAGAAATTGCTATTTGCCGATGAATGCTTTATTATTGTCTTTGATTAAACAATATAAAGGAAAATTTAAAATTGCGTTTTCTATTACTGGTGTTGCACTGGAACAATTTATAGAGTATGCTCCAGAGGTAATGGATAGTTTTAGAGAATTAGCAGATACAGGTTGTGTAGAATTTTTATCAGAAACTTATGCCCATTCTTTGGTTGCTTTAAAGGATAACGAAGAGTTTAAAAAACAGGTGCAAATGCATAGTAAATTAATTGAACAATATTTTGATCAAAAAACTACTATTTTTAGGAATACAGAATTGATTTATTCTAATGCCATAGGAGACCAGATACAAGCAATGGGATATAAAGGTATGATAATAGAAGGAGCGAAATCTATTTTAGCTTGGCGTTCTCCCAATTTTGTTTATAATCATATTCACCATCCTAAATTTAAACTATTACTTAAAAATGTTACTTTAAGTGATGATATTGCTGTTAGATTTTCTAATAAAAATTGGACATCATGGCCTCTGAATACAGAAAAATATGTATCCTGGCTTAATGCCTTAAACCCTAAAGAAGAAAGTATAAATTTATTTATGGATTATGAAACTTTTGGAGAATATCAACCTCAAGATTCGGGTGTTTTTGAGTTTATAAAACATTTGCCTAATCAAGTTTTTAAATACTCAAAGCTTCAATTTGCATTTCCTTCTGAAATTATAGACCAAGCAGTTTCTTGTGGACCAATTGATGCTAAATATCCAATTTCTTGGGTTGATGAAGAACGAGATATTAGTCCATGGTTAGGAAATAGTATGCAAGATGAAGCTTTTGAAAAGCTGTATTCTTTAGCAAAAGACATAATAAATATTACAGATAATGAGATTCAAAAAAATTGGATCAAACTTCAATCTAGTGATCACTTTTATTACATGTGTACAAAATATTTTTCTGTTGGTGATATACATAAATATTTTAATCCTTATGGGTCGCCTTTTGATGCATATATTAATTATATGAATGTTCTTAGTGATTTTATACTAAGAATAAAACGTGCCAAGAAAGAAAAGACGGAATTATTGCAGAACCACAAACCACTGTCTCTTGTTACAAAAAAAATAACCACCAAAAAAGTTGAAAAGAAAATAGTATCCAAAAGTTCCTCTTCTGTAGCTAAAAAAGTTCCTAAATCCCCAATATTAAAAACACTAAAAAATCCTGTTATTATCAAAAAAAATAAGTCATAAGATACCCAAGAGTTTACGGATAAATTTTTTTATTAAAAATTTGTATCTTTGTAGAGAAATTATAAAAATTTTTTTATTTAATAAAAATTAAAATCAACAATAGTTATGTCAGTAAAAGTTGCTATTAATGGGTTCGGACGCATTGGTCGTTTGGTTTTCCGTCAAATTTTTAATGAAAAGGATATGGAAGTTGTGGCTATCAACGACCTTACTAATCCTAAAGTTTTAGCTCATTTGTTAAAATATGATTCAGCACAAGGTAGTTTTGGCACAAGGCAAGGTGTAGAAGTACAATACACTGAAGATAGCCTAATTGTAAATGGAAAAACAATTAAAATTTATGCTCAAAAAAATCCTGCTGAAATTCCTTGGGGTCAACACCAGGTAGATGTTGTTTTAGAATGTACAGGCTTTTTTGCAGATAAAGGTAAAGCTTCAGCTCACATTAAAGCAGGTGCTCGAAAAGTAGTAATTTCTGCTCCTGCAACAGGGGATTTGAAAACTATTGTATTTAATGTAAATCATAATATTTTAGATGGTACAGAAACAATAATTAGTTGTGCTTCTTGTACTACTAATTGTTTAGCTCCTATGGCAAAGGTATTAGATGAAAAATTTGTTATTCTTGCAGGCACTATGACTACTATACATGCATATACCAATGATCAAAATACTTTAGATGCTCCTCATTCTAAAGGTGATTTACGAAGAGCTCGTGCTGCAGCTCAAAATATTGTACCTAATAGTACAGGTGCTGCTAAAGCGATTGGTTTGGTGTTACCAAATTTAGCTGGAAAGTTAGATGGTGGGGCTCAACGTATTCCTGTTATTACAGGTTCTTTAACAGAATTAGTATCTATATTAAAAAATAAAGCTACTAAAGAAGAAGTAAATGAATCAATGAAGGCGGTTGCTAATGAAAGTTTTGGATATAATGAAGATGAAATTGTATCAACTGATATTATTGGTATGCATTTTGGATCGTTGTTTGATGCTACTCAAACTAAGATAATTACTGTAGGTGATGTACAGCTTGTAAAAACAGTGTCTTGGTATGATAATGAAATGAGTTATGTTTCTCAAATGGTACGTAGTATAAAATATTTTAGTAATTTAATAAAAAAATAATTTTTATGAATGCTAATTTTAAAGGGATAAGAGCCTTAGTACGTGTTGATTTTAATGTTCCTTTAAATGATAGATTTGAGGTTACTGATGATAATCGTATTAAAGCTGCAGTACCTACTATAAAGAAAATACTAAATGATGGGGGCAGTGCTATTCTTATGAGTCATTTAGGAAGACCTAAAGATGGACCCACAGAAAAGTATTCTTTAAAGCATATTATCTCTGCATTAAAAAAATATTTCCCAAATACAATTATTCATTTTGTTAGTGATTGTATAGGAGAAGAGGCTAAAAATTTAGCAGCAAATTTGAAAATGGGAGAAATTCTTCTTTTAGAAAATTTACGTTTTTATAAGGAGGAAGAAAAAGGAGATAAAGAATTTGCTAAAAAATTAGCACAATTAGGAGATGTATATGTAAATGATGCTTTTGGTACTGCACATCGTGCACATGCTTCTACAGCTATTATTGCAGAATTTTTTCCAAAGGAAAAAAGGTGTTTTGGGTTGTTGATGGAGAGCGAAGTAAAAAGTGCTGAAAAGGTATCAAAAAATTCAGAGCAACCATTTACCGCTATTCTTGGAGGAGCTAAAGTAAGTGATAAAATTTTGATAATCGAAAACTTACTTAATATTGCCAATAATATTATTATTGGGGGAGGTATGGCATATACTTTCATTAAAGCTCAAGGTGGTAAAATAGGAAATTCTCTTTTGGAGGAAGAACGTATACCTACAGCTTTGGAAATTCTCAAAAAAGCACGTGAAAAAAAAGTGAATTTATATATTCCTGTAGATGGTTTGATTACGGAGAAATTTGATAATGATTCTCCTACAAAGGTATCTCTTACAAGAGATATTCCTGATGGCTGGCTAGCTTTGGATATTGCTACGCAAAGTATGGCTGATATAAAAAATATAGTGCTTAATTCTAAAACTATTTTATGGAATGGACCTATGGGCGTATTTGAAATGCCAACTTTCCGCAAAGGTACTTTAGCGGTAGCTGAGGCAGTGGCTCAGGCTACTAAAAATGGTGCTTTTTCTTTAGTAGGTGGTGGTGATTCTGTAGCTGCAGTAAATCAATTTGGATATGCAGAAAAAGTAAGTTATGTATCTACAGGTGGTGGTGCTATGCTTGAATATTTTGAGGGAAAAACTCTTCCCGGTATTGCAGCTGTTCAAAGTTAATAATGTATGTAATATAAAAGCTTTGTATTATAGACCGAAAATTTATTTTCGGTCTATAATTTTTATCCTCATCTAAAATTAATTATTATAAATATTTTTTCACATAAAAAGTTTGAGTTTTAAAACTTACAAATATTTATTTTCCTTTAACTTTGTAAGATATGAAAAAAATATTCTTTTTTGGATATCTTATTTTTTTGTCACTGTGTTTATATGCGCAAGAAAGAATATTTGACAATCCTTTTTATGCTGATTCTGTAGTTCAAGTGTGGGGTATGGTTAGTAAAGCAGATAGTGCTAATATACCTATTAGCATGGCAGTAGTACGTATAAAAAATCAGAATAGAGGAACTTTTACAACCCAAAAAGGCACATTTTCTATTGTTGTATTACCAGGAGATGAGATTACTATAAGTCATATAGGTTTTAAGACGGTATATTTAAGTATTCCTAAAAATTATAAAAATAGGAATTATGAAACATTTGTTGAAATGGAGATTGAAGTATTAGAATTACCTACGGTAAAGGTAAGGTCTTATCCCTCCCCTGAAGAATTTAGAAGAGACTTACTCAATACTGATTTTCCAGATGATGCTATTTCAATCGCACAAAAAAATATTAACTATAAAACCATTAGAAATTATCTAAAATATATGCCTAAGGATGCTATTGAAAATATTAACTATATGATAAAAACACAAGTAGCAAGTTATTATTATTATGGTCAATTGCCACCCATGCCTATTTTTGATCCTTTAGCATGGGCAAGATTTATACAAGCATGGAAAAGTGGTGAATTGAAAGATTAAGATATGTTAAAAGTAAAGAATATATTATTTGATTTAGGGAATGTAATTATTCCTATATGTCCAGAAAAGACTTTTGATGCATTTGTTGAATTAGGGTTTAAAGGGGAATATGAAGATGTCTATAAATTGCCTATTTTTAAACAATATGAAAAAGGAGAGGTAAGTACAGATTTATTCTTACAAAATTTGCAAGAAATATTGTCTCAACATCAAAAAGTACAGCATATAGCAGATGCTTGGAATTCCATGATAATGGAATTTGATAAAATAAATTTTTTATTTTTAAATTCATTTAAAAAGAAGTTTAAACTTCTTTTAGTAAGTAATACGAATGATTTACATACGGCATGCTTTGAACCTAAAGTTTTACAAACCACCCAATATGATATAGAATATTTTTTTCATAATATATATTATTCCCAAGTAGTAGGTATGAGAAAGCCTGATCAGAATATTTTTTATCATATTATAGAGAAAGAAAATATTAGCACACAGGAAACTTTATTTATAGACGACTCCTGGGAAAATATATGTACAGCTAAAAAACTTGGGTTTCAGACTATTTATTTTACAGAGAATACCACAGAACTAAATAATGTAATTAATCAATACCTTAAGGAATAATTCTACGTGCTGTAAGTACACTATTATTCCAAGGTTTTTTACTTAGGGTATCAATACATACACCTTTACTTGTAGAGGCATGGATAAAAGCAACTTCACTATTATTTACGTTATACACGATAGCAACATGAGTTACTTGGTTTCGCTTAGGACCTGTTGCAAAAAATAATAAATCACCAGGTTCTAAATTATAAAAAGGTACTTCTTTGCCTGCTTTTGATTGGGATGATGAAGTACGAGGTATTTTTATTTCTGCACCTTTTTTATATACACTCAGAGTAAATCCGGAACAATCTACAGCAGTATCTGATAAAGCTCCATATTTGTAAGGTTTACCTAACATTCCTTTTGCTTCATATAAAATATTTTTTATCATTGGATTTAGAATATATTCAGAGCTATCTACAGGAGTAAGGTAGCCTGTTTGAGAAAAGCCTAAAAATCCAAAACCTAACAATAAAAGGTATAAAATATATATTTTTCTACTCATATTTAAAAATATTGTCCTACAAAAATACTTATTAATACTTATAAACAACAAAAGAACTTTCTTTTTACTCTCCAATTTTTATGAGAGGAGAGGAAAAAAAGGTTATTTTTTGTGATAAATTTCTAATACTTTACGTAAATGTTGAAGAAATTGTTGTACGTTATCATTATATCCATAACCCTCAGAAAGTATCTTTTCCCCATCATTATTTACAAAAAAATAATAGGGTTGTACATTAGCCCTAAATTCTTTAATTTGAAGGTCGGTATTGTATTCCCCAAGTGTAATAATTTTTTTCCCATTTTTGTTAGTATATTGTTCGATTATAGGAATATCAATATTGTGTATATCTACAAAAAGAGAGGCTACAATAAAGCTATCTTTTAAGAGTTCCATGACTTCAGGATTACTCCATACTTTAGCCTCCATAGCTCTACAATTTACACAGTTTACACCTGTAAAATCTATCATTACGGGTCTATTTTCTTGCTTGGCAACAAGTAAAGCTTCTTGGTAGTCGAAATAAGTTATAAGTCCAAATTTCTTAACTACTTCAGGCTCATAGATAGACATTTTTTCGTAATACTTTTTTGGATGCGGAAGTTTCGCATCCGGGAATATTGTATTAGATTTATTGGTATTATGATGTAAAGTAAAATCCTGAGTACCCATAGGAGGTAAAAATGCAGCTACTGATTTTAGAGGAGCTCCCCATAAACCAGGTAGCAAATAGATAGCAAAAGAGAAGCTTAGAATAGTAAAACATAATCTTGTAATGCTGATATATTTAGCTCCAAAATTATTTTTGGGCAATTTATCATCATGCTGAAATCGTATAAATCCTAAAAGATAAAAGCCCCATAATAAAAATATAACTATCCACAACGTAATAAATATTTCCCTATCTAAAAGTCGCCATCCTCTTGCTAAATCAGCATTAGATAAAAACTTTAATGCCAAGGCTAATTCTATAAATCCCATACTTACTTTAATAACATTGAGCCAGCCTCCAGATTTACTTACTTTATTAAGCCAGCCAGGCATCATTGCAAATATAAAAAAGGGTAATGCTAAAGCCAAAGAAAAAGCAAACATACCCAGTAAAGGACCTAAATAACTACCTTTAGCAGCAAGCACTATTAAATTACCTATGATAGGTCCTGTACAGGAAAAGGATACAATCACCAAAGTAAGTGCCATAAAAAAGATACCACTAAAACTTCCTATACCTGATTTGGTATTTGAAAGATTCCCCCATTGAGAAGGTAACCTAATTTCAAAAGCTCCTAAAAAGGACATTCCAAAGACAATAAATAGTGTAAAGAAAAATAAATTAGCTATCCAATTTGTAGCTAATCTATTCAGTGCTTCTGGACCAAATAGAAAAGTAATTAAAAATCCCAATAAAGTAAAAATCCCAATAATAGATAATGCATAGTATAATGCGTTCTTTATGGCTATTTTCTTATTCGGGCTTTTCTTAATAAAAAAACTTACAGTAATCGGAAGCATGGAATAGACACAAGGGGTTAGTACTGCGAATAAACCTCCTAAAAAGGCAAGAATAAAAAGTAAAACCATAGACATTTTTTCATCATGCAAGGAAGAAATATCTGTAGTTATAGAGGTATTAGGCTGAGTGGATTTTATGATATATCTCAGGTCTATTTCTTTACTTTCATAATTGCCTGCATTATTTATAAAGGCTATAATTCTTAGTTTTAGAGTTTCATCTTCATCTTCATCTTTTATATGTAATACTACCATTATACTGTCTGTAAAATATTTTATGGTAGTTTGTAAAATAGTATCTTTTTCTTGTGTTATAAAATGAGTAATATTATCAATAGAAAGTAATCTTACATTTTCATTAAGTATTTGAATACGAGAGGCATATAAATCATTAGAATCTAAACTAAATATAAACCATTTTGCTTGAGGTTGTATTTTGCCTTTTATAAAAATATTATATTCGTTGTTTGATATAGGCTGCATTTGTATTTGAATATCTTGTGCCCATATCAATGACACAATAAACCCTAGTACAATTAATGCATATTTTTTCATACTTTAAAATTAAATTACTGAATAGATAAAGAGAAAGGTATTTTTTCGGGTGGAGTACAGTTTTTATTATCACAAGCCATAAAATTTAAATAACCTGTAATAGTAAGTTTGGCTATTGTTTTGAGCTTTATAGATTGTACTATTGTCATGGTATTTTCAAAGTACTCTACATGGGTAGAAAATATATCCTCATACTGACTTACTTTTTTTCCTATTTCTCGCGTTTTTCCATCAATAGTAATTAATGGATGTGTAGTAATTTCTAGCGAAGTAGCTATAGGTCCATCTACTTTTTTTAAACCATATACGTGCCACCCTTTTTCTATGGTAGCTTTTGCTTTAATATTGTATTGCGTAGGGGATTTTTTTTCTAAGCTAAAAGCCCAATTTACGGGGTTCTTTATCTGTGCTGTAATAGAGAGACTGAGAAAAAGTATAAGGGAAAAAAGTCCTAGTTTTTGTATCATAAATATTCTTAAATTATTAATACAAATATACAATTAAAAAAAGATTGAATAGAAGAAAAAAATTACAAAATAATTTGTAAAAATTATTTTTCCCATTTATCAATAACTTTTGTGGCAATGGCATTGCCTAAAATATTAGTAGCACTGCGACCCATATCTAAAAAATGATCAATAGGTAAGAGTAATAAAATACCTTCTGCCGGAAGATTAAACATGGTAAGCGTAGCCGCTATTACTACTAATGACGCACGAGGCACGCCGGCTATCCCCTTGCTTGTAAGCATCAATGTGAAGAGCATGATAATTTCTACATTTAAAGGCAAATCAATACCATAAGCACGAGCTATAAAAATAGATGCGAAAGTCATATACATCATACTCCCATCGAGGTTAAATGAATATCCTAAAGGTAATACAAAACTACTAATTTTTGGAGAGCATCCCGATTGTCCCAAGCCCTCTAATAGCTGAGGAAATGCAGCCTCGCTACTCGCTGTAGTAAATGCCAAAAGTGCAGGTTCTTTTACTACTTTTAGTAAAGAAAAAGTATCTTTTTTTATCAACAAAAAAGCAATCCCTAGCAATACTATCCAAAGTATAATAAGACCTATATAAAACTGTATAATAAAAAGTCCATAATTGCCTAATACAGATAGTCCTTTATCACTAATCACTGATGCCAATGCTCCAAACACAGCTATGGGAGCAAAATACATGATGAAAAAAGTCATCTTTAAAATAATATGTGATAGCCTGTCCAGAAAATCAACTATAGGGTTGCTGTAATTGCCTAAGCTAATACAAGCAATACTGAAAAATAAAGAAAATACAATGATTTGTAAAATTTCATTCTCACTCATGGCTTTAAAGAAACTATTGGGTACAATATGTCTTACCATATCTTCTATGGAAAGCATTTGGGTAGATATGGTATTGGCGTCGACAGAGTTTGGTAATTTTATACTATCGCCCAAAGAAGGGTTGAATAGATGCACTAATACAAGTCCAATAGTAAGGGAAAGTATACTTGCTCCTATAAACCAACTTAAGGTTTTTAATCCTATACGACCTATTGATTTCATGTCTCCTAATTTTGCAACTCCTGCAGTAAGTGTGGTAAATACTAATACGCCAATAATCATTTTTATAAGCCGTAAAAATATTTCTGTAAGTAGATTGTTATATCTATAAAAATGGTTGAGAGCAACCGCATTTTCTTTAAAAATTTCTCTATAAACATATCCTGTAATAATACCCAAAATACAGGCAATAAAAATAGCTAAGGTTAATTTGTTGGATTTTTTTTTCATGCAACGAAAATAAACTTTTTCTCTGACAAATAGGGTACTTTGTTAGTTTATCAAACTTTTAAATACCATACTGAATATTTATAACAGCAAAGATTTCAAATTTCAACCTGTAAATCCCAGTTTTTCAAAAATAAATTTGGCGAGAAGAAAAGAAGTTGTATATTTGCATTTCCTGTATAGTTGTGAGGTATTTTGTGTTGGAGTATATAGGGGGGGGTATTATATATATAGAGATGTTCATTGAAATTGTGGGGAGTAATTA